>DAHWQF010000178.1 GCA_027334785.1 Acidimicrobiaceae bacterium | reverse complement strand
AGCTACTCGCGAGCTACTTGCGGCCGGCTCTCAAGTAAACGCTCTCAGCAAGCCGTCCATGGCCGCTGTTGCTACCGCCCCCGCCGCCGGCCGTCCATGGCCGCCGGCGAGGTTGGTGCCCTCACCAGCTGGCGCGCCAGCATCCCCAACGACGCCTCGGGCCGCCCCTCCTCGCTCCGGAGCCGCGGTGTAGGCACCGCTGCTCCCCGGCTGCTTCCTCTTCGCCTATGGCGCGCGCCATCCAGGCCGCGCGCGACAGGTAGTCGGCGGTCGAGAGCTCGTGGTCGGCCAAGTACTCAGCCGCCTCGTCCAACAGTTCAGCCAAGTGCTCCCACCAAGCGGCGGTCACCGGGCCAAGTCCCCCAGCGCTCCGGAGCCCTCGAGCCCACAGGACTGCTCGAGCCAGAAGGCCAAAGCCTTCCGGGGCACCACGAGCCGGCGTCCGAGCCGCACCGCCGGCAGCTTCTGCGAGCGCGCCAGCTCGTAGGCCAATGCCCGCGAGATCCCGAGAAACTCCGCGGCTTCAGTCACGCTCATCACCAACCGGCTGCTCTCCACCTTGGACCACCTCCTTGACCGAGCGGCCTTCCGTTCACCGCCCTATTACTCTTTGGGCCGCCGCGACCCCGGAGCCAACAAGGATTTCCTCATCGGCGCTCATCCAGCCTTCTCATAACCAGACAGGCGGGAGCGAGGCCTTCCTGCTACGGCCCGGTTACGGGTCTTGTCGCAGGGTGCCGTGGGTTGATCTCGCAACTGAGCTACCAGTCTGCAGACTGCCACCGTCGTCGAGCGACAGGCAGGCTGCTCACGAACGCGTCTAGGACGCGAGCGGTCTTAGGCTTAGGGACGGGTTTGACCGTTGTTCAGAGAAACATCAGGGCGGTCGCTATGGCGGCTCGGAGAGAATCACCGGGTGCACGAGGAGACCACCCGTCCCCTGGCTCTTCCGCGTTCTACCATCTCGGGTGTAGTCGGTACAGGGGTAGGAGTTGCCGTGATCCAATGTGTGCGCTTCACAAGTAGACGCGAGACCGTGGCTCTGTGACGAACAGTGAAAGGGCAGGCCAAGCCGCCGAGACGGCCCTCGACCCGGACCGCGCTGAGGCGGTTCGGCGGGCCCAACAGGTGTGGACCGGGCAGCTGGTTGACCTGGGTGCCCGCAACACGTTGCTGTACTACCGGGACCTCAAGGTCGGCACCCTGGACTTGGGTCCCGGCTCGGCCGCTGACCCGGTGGCGGTCGAGCAGCTTCTCGGGTCACGCGCCATGGCGCTCACCACGCTGTTCGGCGACGACAGCGGAGGCGACGCACCCAAGCGGGCCAGGACCATCCGGGCCAAGGCGACCGAGAACTTCGAGGAGCGCGGCCTTCGAACGCTGTTCCTGGCCTGGGGCATGGCCACCTGGACGAGCGAGCGCAGCGCCACGGCGCCCTGCGCGCCGGTCCTGTTGCGCCAGGCGAACCTGACGCCACGCGGCCGGGCCGAGGAGAGCTTCGACGTGTCCCTGCCCGACGAGTGGGAGGTCAACCCGACCCTCCTCTACGTCTTGGCTCAGGACTTCGAGGTGAACGTGGACGCCAGCGAGCTCCTCGATCTGCTTGACGAAAGTGGTACCGGGGCTCCTGACCCGGCTGCCTTGTTCGAGGGCCTGGCCAAGGCCGCCTCGGAGGTGCAGGGCTTCGCCGTGACACCCCGGGTGGTGCTCGGCAACTTCTCCTACGCCAAGTGGGAGATGGTCAAAGACCTCGAGGCCGGCACCGACGCCTTGGTCGCCTCTGACCTGTTGTGTGCCATCGCCGGCTACACCCCGGCTGCTCAGGCCGTCCGGGATCGCCAGGCGTCGGCGGAGATAACCGAGCCCGACCGGGTCCCACCAGCAGACGAGTTCCTTGTCCTCGACGCGGACTCCTCCCAGAGCTATGTCATCAACGCCGCGGTCCGTGGCAGCGACCTGGTCGTGGAGGGCCCGCCCGGGACGGGCAAGTCCCAGACGATCGCCAACTTGATCGCGTCGCTTGCAGCGCGGGGTAAGAAGGTGCTCTTCGTGGCCGAGAAGCGGGCTGCCATCGACGCGGTGGTGAACCGTCTCAACAAGCATGGGCTCGCTGACTTGGTGCTCGACTTGCACGACGGGGTCGCATCGAAGCGCAAGCTCGCCCAGGAGCTGGCCAAGGCGCTCGCCGACGCCTCCAGCATCGGTGTGGTCGACGTCACCGAGGTGCAGCAGGCTCTCGTCCGCCGCCGGGCCGACCTGGTACGTCACAACGACGCCTTGCACAGCCGGCGGGAGCCGTGGGGCTTGTCGGTGTACGAAGCCCAGTCCCGGCTCATCGGCATCCCGGGTACCTTCCGCTCGAGTTTGCGGCTGCGCGGCCCTGTGCTCGAAGCGCTCGGCGCCCCCGCGTACGACCACGCAAGACAGGCGCTGCGTGAGTACGCCAACCTGGGTGGCCTGCGGTTGTCCAGGGCGACCAGCCCCTGGGCGACTGCCCTGACGGCTGGGACCATCCCCACCCCGGCCGAGGCTCAGGCCGCGCTGGACGCCGCCTCGGCCGTATCGGGACATACGTGGCCACAAACCTCGGCTCGCCTCTCCCACCTGGTGGCAGAGTGCGGCCTGCGCCCGGCCGGCGACGTTGCCACGTGGTCGCAAGTGCTGCAACTGCTCGACGGGGTGGCCGCCACGCTAAACCTCTTCGAGGCGAACATCTACACGTTGCCGCTGAGCCAGCTGACGGCCGCCATGGCCCCGGGCGCTAAGCGAGGATCGCGGTTGTTCGGCTCGATGTTCAACGGCTCCTACCGCTCCGCCAAGAAGCAGTTGCGCTCCTGCGCCCTACCGGGGGTGAAGGTGCGTTCTGTCCAGCTGCTCCAAGCGACCACCACAGCTGCCGCCCAGGCCGAACGGTGGGGCCAGGTCAGCCTCGACGGCGGCCGGCCGCGCCTGCCCTCCGACCTGGCGGGTGCCGAGGGCGCCTACGGCCAGCTATCGAACGAGCTGCGGGCCCTGGGAGCCTGGGTCGGTTCCGCCGACCTGGACCGAATTGCCACCGACACGCTCAGCGAACGGCTCGCCGCGCTGGCTTCCGACGCCGAGACGCTGTACAAGCTCCCGCAGCTCACCCAACTGAGGGACAGCCTGTGGCGGGCCGGGCTCGGCCCGCTGGTGGAGGAGCTGACCGCCCGCAACCTCGATGCCGACGGTGCCCTCGCCGCACTCGAATCGGTGTGGACGGCGTCGGTCCTCGAGCATGTCTCGATCAACGACCCAGCCGTCGGCACCTTCGACGGGACGTCTGCCAGCCGCAACGTGGCCGAGTTCGTCGGAGCCGACAAGGCGCATATCGCTTCGGGGCCCCTGCGAGTCCGCCGCGCAGTCGCGGAGCGCATCACTGCCATGCGGGACCAGTTCCCCGAGCAGTCGCAGGTTGTCACCAGGCAGGCGGCCTTGATGCGCAGGTTCATGTCCATGCGGGACCTCTACCAGGCCGCTCCCGACGTGTTGGGGGCGCTCAAGCCGTGCTGGGCCATGTCTCCGCTGGTGGTCTCCCAGCTGTTGCCCATGACCCGTTGCTTCGATGTCGCCATCTTCGACGAAGCCTCCCAGGTCACTCCGCACGACGCGGCCGGCGTCATCGCCCGGGCCGCGCGGGTGATCGTGGCGGGCGACCCCAAGCAGCTGCCGCCCACCAGCTTCTTCTCCCCCTCGGGAGGCGGCGTCGACGACGAAGAGGCCGAAGCGGGCTCGGACGTGTCGCTGTTGTCCGACGTCGAGTCGGTGCTCGACCAGATGGCCGCCCTGCTGCCCCCGCCGGTGGGGACCCGAACCCTCGGTTGGCACTACCGCTCCCGAGACGAGCGGCTCATCGCTTTCTCCAACGCCCAGTCGTCGCTTTACGACTATGGGATGACCACCTTCCCCGGAGTGGGCATCGACGACCCGGTACGTCACGTGCACATCCCGTGGCGGCCCGGCCGGCCCGGCGAAGAAGACTCCGCCCCCGATGAGGTCTTGGCTGTGGTGGAGCTCATCGCAGAGCACGCGCGCACCCACCCGGACGAGTCCCTCGGGGTCATCGCTATGGGCATCAAGCACGCCAACCGCATCGAGGAGACACTGCGCCGGGCTCGCCAGAGCGATGACGTCCTCGACGCCTTCGTCACCGCCCAAGCCTCGGAAGCGACCCAGTCGGAGCCGCTGTTCGTCAAGAACCTCGAACGGGTCCAAGGCGATGAACGTGACGCCATCATCTTGACCGTCGGTTACACCAAAACTTCCGATGGACGCATGCAATACCGCTTCGGTCCGCTCAACAACGCCGGCGGGGAACGACGTCTCAACGTGGCCGTCACCCGTGCCCGCAAGCGCATGACCGTGGTGTCCAGCTTCACCTCCCCCGACCTCGACCCGACCAAGCTCCGGGCCGAGGGCGCCAAGATGCTGGGCCGGTACCTGGCCTACGCCGAGTCCGGTGGCTCGAACCTTGGTGAAGTCGCCAAGGACAAGCCCGACCTCAACCCCTTCGAGCGCGACGTGGAAGCCCAACTGATTAGAGCCGGTATTCCGCTTGTCCCTCAGTGGGGGTGCTCCGGGTACTGGATTGACTACGTCGCCAAAATCCCACCCTTCCCGGCCGGATGGTCCTGGCCATCGAGTGCGACGGTGCCACCTACCACTCCTCCGAGACCGCCCGAGACCGGGACCGGCTCCGCCAGGAGCACCTGGAACGCCTCGGCTGGCGGTTCCATCGCATCTGGTCCACCGAATGGTTCCGCCACCGTGACGCCGAGATCGCCCGAGCGGTCGCCGCCTACCAGGCAGCGGTTGTCGCCGCCGACGCCGCGTCTGCCCCGGTCGTCGATGATCCCGCCCCGGTCATTGCGCCGCCTGACCCGATCGGAGCCACCCGTCGGGGTCGCATGCCCATCCACCCCGGGCTTGGGCCCATCACCGCCTACACCCCCGAGGAACTGGTGGCGCTCATCCGCTGGATCGAGTCAGACACCCTTCTGCGCACCGAGGACGAACTGCTCAGCGAAGCGATCTCGTTGCTCGGCTTTCGGCGCCGGGGCAGGAACATCGTCGACGCCCTCGAAGCCGCCATCAGAGAGACCCGGCGCGGCGAAGGCCATTAGCCGGCCCGAGGCTTACCCGAGCGACAGCCGGAAAACCACTCGGCTCTCAATAGGTGGGCGGGTCTTAGCCAGCCTGCGGTGGCGCAGCCGAGTCGTCGACCACGGAGCGGGCCGTGGCCTCCAGCACGCCTTCCTCGGGCAGGGCCGCCCGGACCTCGTCGGGCAGCTCCCGGTAGCGGTACCCGGCCACCGCCATCGGTGTTGCGAGGCCGTGGAGCGCATAGCGGACGACCCGCTCGTTGTGGCTGGCGCAAAGGAGGATCCCGAGGGTGGGGCCGTCCCGGTCACCACGCACCATGTCGTCGACGACGTTGACGTAGAAGTTCAACTGGCCGGCGTGCTCGGGCTTGAAGCGGCCCGTCTTCAGGTCCATCACCACGTAGCGGTGCAGGTGAAGGTGGTAGAAGAGCAGGTCGATGAAGAACTCTTGGCTCGATGAAGAACTCTTGGCCCTCCACCTCCAGGCGGTACTGGCGTCCCACGAAGGCGAAGCCCGTGCCCAGTTCGAGCAGGAAGCGCTGGAGGTGGGCGACCAGGGCTTCCTCGAGCCGGCGTTCGTCCACCTCGGCCCTCAGGTCGAGGAACTCCAGGTTGTAGGGGTCCTTGGTCACCTGCTGGACGAGCTCGGAGTCGCCGGCTGGCAACGTGGCGGCGAAGTTGGACGGCGCCGCGCCGGCTCGCCGGTGCAGCTGGCTCATGACCTGGTTGACCAGCACGTTTCGGGACCAGCCGTGGGCTACGGCCTGGTGGGCGTACCATTCCCGCAGGGCCTGGTCATCGAGCCTGTCCAGGAGGACCGTGATATGGCCCCAGGGCAATTGTGCAACAGCCTGTTGCACCCATTCTGGCCATGCCTCGGCCAAGGCCCGCATATAGAGAAGGTTGCGGCGCGACGGGCCTTTCATCTCCGGGAACTCTGCTCGGAGGTCAGCCGAAAGGCGCTCGATGACCTTGGTCCCCCAGCCCTCGGCCTGCTGGCGTTCCAGTATCAACCGGCCGAGGCGCCAGTACAGGCCGACCATCTCCGCGTTCACCGCCAGGTGTGCCCTCAGCCGAGCCGAGCGCACCGCAGCCTTGGCTTTGGCCAGCAGCGAGGCATAGCTCTCGGCTCCGACGTCGATGTCCATGCCCCTATCTTGCACAGCCCCCGTGACCACGTCGTGGCCCGGCCCGGCGTTCGGGTTCACCGGGGTCCCAACCCCGGCAGCTCGAGCTGGAGGCGTGCCTCCCGTTGGCTCGCGGCTTCCCGCTTCCCGGGGGGCGGTAGGTGGCACCCAGCCGACCGAGGACAGGGCCTCGGTCCCCTGGGCCTGGTGTCTGCCCGCAACATCTCGTCGGGCAGGTCCACGGGGTCACGGACGTTGCCGAACACCACGGCTACCTCGCGCCTCGTCCCCTGCCAGGGTCACCTCGGCCCGTGGGAGATCGAGGCTGCCGGCAGATCCCTTCACCTGCAGGACGTCTACCAACATCTCTTTCACCTTCCGACGGCGTTCGCCGTCGTTGTCAACGCTCCGGGCCGCCTCCAAGATGGGCGCGGTGTCGACCCCCGAAAGAGCGACGGTGACCGTCGGGTCCTGCTCGTCGTCGCCGAGCTTCAGCTCTCCGACCTCAGCCGCCCAGCGACGGAGGCGCTCCAGGACCTGTTGGCGTCCCGTGCCCGGGACGAAGGCGCGGACCACCCCGGAGTTGAGGGCCGTCAACCGGCTGACGGTGAGGGCACGAAGTGGCGCCACCTCGGGGACCAACGCCGCTATGAGCAAGGATTTGAC
>DAHWQF010000177.1 GCA_027334785.1 Acidimicrobiaceae bacterium | reverse complement strand
CCCAAGCATGTTTAGTAGCCGTTGTTGGTTTCTTGGCAGGAGGCTCGTCCTGTTCAGCGGCTCGGTGCGCAGCTACCGGCCCCTCGGGTGCTGCCTGCCGTCCCTCGGGTGCTGCCTCCCATGCTAGTCACGCAGCTTCCGCCCTCGTAACGGCGCTCGCCCCCATGACGCCGCGTCCACACGTTGCCGTGGGGTACCGGAGACCTGGTAACGTCGTGTTCCGCACCACGCACGGGCGGTGGCGCAGTTTGGTAGCGCACCAGACTGGGGGTCTGGGGGTCGCGGGTTCAAGTCCCGCCCGCCCGACAACAAACAAGCAAGGTATGAGCATGTCAAGGCGGGTGACCACTCCATGGGGCGGTGTCACCCGCGGCGAGTTGGCGAGCCCCGTGTCAGCGGAGTGACCGGACGTGTCAGCTATCGTCGATTTGTCAGGGGCTCGGGCGCAGCGGGCCTTGGGGCAGCTGCGCGAGAGGGGATGGCCGTAGGACCGGGCCTTCCCCGAAAGACGCGGAGCGCGGCATGACCACCTGCATCCCCGCCGGGACCAGGTTGCTCGGCCTCTCGGTAACCAACGGCACAGCGAGAGTGGGATCTGAGCAAGTCCTTCGAGAGCGGGGGCGGGTCTCTCTCCATGGCAGCCCGGCTCGCCCAAGTCGTCTACACGCTCACTCAGTTCCCCACCGTCTCCCGCGTTGTTTTCTCCTTGGAGGGCCGGCGGGTAACGGTCTTCGGGGGCGAGGGCATAATGCTCGACCACCCAGCCACCAGGGCAAGCTTCGAGTACGTGACGCCTGCCATCCTCGTCGAGGCGCCTTCGCCAGGTCAAGACGTAGCGAGCCCGGTATGCGTCTCGGGGACCGCCAACGTCTTCGAGGCCGAGCTCTGGGCGGACCTGACCACGTCTTCGGGCCGTGTCCTGGCCCGGCGACATATCCGTGCCACCTCCGGCACGGGTACGCGTGGCACCTTCTCTGCCACGCTCTCCTACTCGAGCGCCAAGAGCCAGAACGGCTACGTCGTCGCCTATGACCTGTCCCCGAAAGAACGGGCAGCGCGAGCACGTGACCCGGGTCCCCATCGCGCTGTCAAGGTCTTGACCGGCGGCCCCGAGGTCCTACGCAACGGCCGGAACCTCCACGTGGCGTGCACCTCCCCTTGACTCGCTCGCCACACGCAGCCGTTTTGATCGTTCCTGTGACGATGCTCCTCGAGATCGCCGGTACGCTCAGCTCCAGCTCTTCCTACGTTGTCGAATGGCAACTGCGGGACCAGGGCGACGCGGGTGCGGCACTGTCACAGTCCGGCCGGCCCGAGGCCCAGCCGACCTCGGGCCGGCCGCAGACCGGCACGTAGTACCGCGCCCCAGCCCGCTCATCCCTCGCCCAACCCCGTGGACGCCAGCTACTGGGCGGCGCTCCGCGCCCGGAACGGCCATCCCGCCCCCTACCCGGTCCGTCTCTACGCCTTCGGTGGTACCACCCACTTCTCCAGCCAACCCGTCGGCTCACCCTCGCCGCCCGCGAGTTGCTTGAGCCCCGCCCCATGCGCCCGAAGCAATATCAGTCGCCGCCGCGGCTGCGCACCCTCCCGGGACAGCCCTGGCCGTCGCAAAACGGGGCCAACTCGTCCCCGGCGAAGCACTGGGCAACAGTCCTTTCCATAGCGACCGTCATCCTCATGACCGCTGTCCGCTTCCAACAAACGCTTCAAGTTGGCCCAGGTGGCCCTTTCCTGGCGTCTTCCCGCCAAGGTTAAGGCGGGTGTGAAAAAACGCACCAAGCCGGCGGGGCGGAGGTCCCAAGACCACCGCAACGGCGTCCCGTAGGCCGCCGGGCTGAACCCGACCTCCCCCCGGACGTCGGCCCAACGCATGCGCGTGACCGACACGATCCGTTCGGGCTTACGGTACTCGACGTACTCGATGAGAGCAGGCTCCATTCGCACCCCTGACCTGAACGATGCCAAGAACTTGGTGCCCCTGCCTATCGGACCGCTCGACAGGAGCCGAGAGCGTACCATCCGAGGGTTGTACCTGGGCTCGTTGGTCTCGTCCGCCACGAAGTCGAAGACAACCTCAGGGGGCCGGCGTATCACCGTTTCGCCCTCGATCCTTGCCACGGCCTACCTCCTCCCATGCAACCTGAAGCCAAGTTGACCAACTGAATGGGCAGCCACGGTCGAGGGAACGTGCAGGCCAGGTGAACGGCTACGCCAGTCGCTTTCTCCACTCATACTCCACCGCAATGCAACAATGCCTCCATGTTGAGCTCCGGCTTGGACTGACGGGGTACCTTGGACACCTTCAGGAGGTGCATTTCCGTGCCAGTCACAACCACGCCCGGTGGGCACGTGCAGCCTGCTCCCATCCCGCGGCCACGGCTTAGAGAGCGAACGTCACAGCCGTCGGTGGCACGGGCTGTCTGTTGAGCGGCCATCTTCAATACCGGACCATGGGCCATTAACCTGCTTACGAGGCCCAGGCTCTTTCACGGACCAAAGCGACGACGGCTAGCTTCCAAGCGGGCAGCGGGTCGCACGACAAGGACGGGGCACTGCGCATGGTGGACGCAGTAGTTGCTGACCGAGCCCTTGGCGATCTCCTCGAAGCCGCGCAGGCCCCTAGACCCGACGACCAGGATATCGGCTCCCTCGCTCTCCCTGGCCAAGGCTTCGGTAGCAGGAGGCTCGCACATTCGGCCGACGACCTTGACCGTCGGTGCGAGCGCCCTTGCTCGGGCCACAGCATGCGCCAGTATGGCGCTCTCTCCTTTGGCGAAGCCTGGAAACGCCTGCAGGAGCTCTCGACGATAGAAATTCGCGTGCACGACCTCGAGCAGGGCGCCCCGCATTCGGGCCTCTTCGACCGCCCGGACCAGCGCCTGGTTGGCGGCCGGAGAACCATCGACTCCGACAACCACCCGACGCGCCCGGCTCACAGGCCAGGCCTCAAATGTATCTCTGGGGACGCTCGCCGGCTTATCCCGGCTTGACGGCGCCTGGCTTTCCAACGTGGCCACCATGGCCTCCTTCTACTGCCATTACATGTTGAACACCGCGTACATGTTGAACACCGCGTCGCACCCCCGGGTTGAGACCAGGTGGAGGCGAGGTGGAGGACGTAGCCCAGTTCCTTCGGAGGACGATTTCTCCACCCGGGCTCCACCCCGACTCGACAGTCCTCGCACCGCTCTGAACTGGGCTTATGGGAGACAGCGGAACAGACAAGGAGCGGGAACATGACAGCGGCAAAAGTGACTACTACGGCCCCCAAACGAGCACTCGCGCGGCGGCTCGCGGCTGGTGGTGTGGCGCTCGTCCTTTCGGCGACCGGCACCCTGGCGCAGGTCGTGCCTCCAGCCTTAGCGCAAACCAGTACCTTCCACGCGACGGGGTCCCTCTCCGTTGCCCGGGCCCACGCGACGAGCGCCGTCTTGCGCGACGGCAGGGTCCTCGTCGCGGGCGGGCAGGACACCAGCGGTGCACCGTTGGCTTCGGTCGAGGTCTACAACCCGGCCACTGCCACATGGTCGCAAACTGGCGCACTCCCTCTGCCCGTCACACAGGCAACGGCAACCTTGCTGCCCGACGGAAGCGTTCTAGTCGCCGGGGGTTTAACAGGCGGTGCCGGCTCTCTCGTGCCGACGAACACCTCCGAGACCTATAACCTGGCTACCGGCACTTGGTCGTTCACCAGGTCGCCCCTCCTCAACGCCTCGTATGCAGGAGGCGCAGCTATGCTGCTCTCCGGCAGGGTGCTCTATGCCGGAGGGCTAACGAGCACCAGTTCTACCGTGGCCGCGAGTAGCACGGCCCAACTATTCGACCCGGGGACAGGCTCCTGGGCACAAACCGGGTCATTACCTCTCGGGGTTGCCAACTTCCAGATGTCGGTATTGCCCGACGGCAACGTGCTCGTGGCGGGCGGTGACACCGCAGTGCTGGGCAATGTGACGGCCGCCGCCGAGATTTACCAGCCGTTGATCGGCGCTTGGACCACCATCTCTCCTATGCCAATTGGCGTAGCATCGGCGGCGGGAGCGCAGTTACCGAGCGGCGGCGTACTCGTCGCCGGCGGCAAGACTTCGCCGACGGGGCAGGCGACCAACATCTCGCAACTGTTCAACCCCGGGACCAAGAGCTGGTCCGTCCCCGACCTCATGCCCGTCGCCTCCTACGGCGCGACGGCGACGTTCCTCCCCGGTGGGAAGGTCCTCTTTGCAGGCGGCCTCACCAGCACTGGGAGCCCCACTCCAATGGCAGCTGCCTTCGACAGTTCGACCAACCGGTGGAGCGCCCTTCCTGACATGCTCATGGCCCGCGCCTTCGGCACGGCCGCTCTCCTGCCCAACGCCAACGTGCTCGTTGCAGGCGGGCAAACGACCGGAGGAGTGACCGGAGCAAGCGAGGTGTTCGCCCCTGGCGTCGCACCCGCGATAACCAGTGCTTCCAGCTTCTCAGTGGTCTCCGGTCGCTACAACAGCTTCACGGTCACCGCCACCGGCTCCCCCACCCCGGTGCTCACCGAGTACGGTGCCCTGCCGCCGGGAATGACTTTCCTGGCCAACAATGACGGCACCGCCACCATCTTGGGCACGCCGCGCGCCGGGGCCAGCGGCAGCTACCAGGTGACGCTCACCGCAACCAACGCAGCTGGGACGGCCACACAGATGCTCCAATTGGTTGTCAGCGGGGCCAGCGTGCCGAGCAACGGGACTTTCGGTACCGGCTTCTGGTATGCCATGTCCAACGGCCGGGTGGTGCCGAAAGGCGGAGCGCCGGCCATCTCACCGAAGACGCCCCAGCACCCCGCCAACATCGTGAAAATAATCATGACCCCGAGTGGCCGTGGTTACTACCTAGTCAGCTCGCATGGGGGCGTCTTCAGTTACGGGGACGCGACATGGTACGGCTCGATCGCAGGCCGCCACCTTCTCACCCAGACGGTGGGCCTCGCTGTTACGCCTTCGGGAAGGGGTTACTACCTGGTCACCAGGGCTGGTAACGTCTTTGCCTTCGGGGACGCCCGCTTCCGCGGATCCACCGCCGCCAGGATCGGCACCCCTCCGCTCGCCGGGATCGGCCTCACTCCAGACGGCCGCGGGTACTGGCTCGTCACTGTCCGAGGCAACGTTTTCAACTTCGGCAACGCTCGCTTTTACGGTTCCCCCGCCTGGAAGGTGACCTCGGCAATAGCCTTTGCGCCAACTTCCTCCGGCAAGGGTTATTGGGTCGTGACCGCCACCGGTAAGCTTTTCCGCTACGGGGACGCAGCTTTCCATGGCTCCCTCGCCGGCGAGGCGCCGGCGCCGGTGACCGCCTTCGTGCTCACTCCGGACGGCGGCGGCTACTGGATGGCCACGACCAAAGGCCACGTCTTCAATTTCGGCAACGCTCGCTACTTCGCAGACCAAGGCGGGGTCCAGGCCCTGGGGAACGTTGCTAGTTTCGCAGTCTGTTACTAGCTCGCTGCTTGATCCCGAGGAGCATTTTGCGGACGCTGCTATGAAGATGTCGAGGATCCCGTCACCCTTTACTCAACATCGCCCCAAAGGAGGCCGGCATGACTCCCATCTCGTACCCTGCACGGCTCGACGGCCAACTCGACCAGGCCGTAGGCCGCTGGCTCTGGCTTGTGAAGTGGCTACTGTTGATCCCCCACTTCTTCGTACTCTTCTTCCTTTGGGTGACGTTCTCCGCCCTCACAATCGTCGCCGGCTTCGCAGTGCTCTTCACCGGTCGTTACCCGCGCTCCATTTTCGACTTCAACGTCGGCGTCATCCGCTGGAGTTGGAGAGTGTCTTTCTACGGTATAAGCGCCTTCGGGACCGACCGCTACCCGCCCTTTAGCCTTTATTCCGACCCAAGTTACCCGGCCGACTTCAACGTCGAGTATCCCGAAAGGCTCTCGCGCGGGCTCGTGATCGTCAAGTGGTGGCTGCTCGCGATACCTCAGTACCTGATCGTCGCCATATTCGCCGGTGGGTGGAGCGTTGGCGTGGTCGACTCTACGTGGCGCTGGGGTGGCGGAGGAGGCCTCATCGCCCTGCTAGTGATCATCAGTGCCGTCACGCTGGCCGCGACGGGCCGTTACCCACGCCAGCTGTTCGACCTCGTCATGGGGCTCAACCGCTGGTGCTACCGGGTGCTGACCTACGCTGCGCTCATGCGTGACGAGTACCCCCCCTTCCGCTTGGACGCCGGCGGCAGTGACCCGGGTGACAATGCCGTGCAGTTGACCCCCTGGCCACCCCAACCTGCGCCGTAAAAAGGGCATCGTCTTCGACGAGCGGCCGGGCTGGTCCGAGGCCACCCGGCCCCCCGAGTCCTACACTGGGGTGCACAAACGGCTCCTGATGGCCTCTTACGGCGACACCCGTCCGATGGGCTCTTACCGTGGTTGGCCCGGAGCCGTCGTGGTTAGCCGAATAGAGATCGCAAAGCCCCACTGAGACGCCGAAGGCGGGGCCGGCGGTCTCACCACCCAGTGTACTGCACGACCAATCCGAGCCCACCAAGGCCTGGCACCGAGACGGCGGCCGTGCCGCCGTAACCCTCGCCCGACAGCTGAACCGGAGATCTGAACGGGAACACCCTGCCATGGTAGGTGACGTAGACGCCACCAGTAGGCACACTGAGGACGACACCGTCGGCCAGCGGGGCGACAGCCGGGCCCACGGGGCCGCTGAGCGGCTCAGCCGGATCGGCGTCCCGCAGCGCCCTGGCTGCGGCGGCATCGGGGACCGAGAAGGCCTTTCCGCCGGCAAGTACGTAGTAGCTACCCCCAGAAATCACGATGGCCCCGTCCGACCTGGTGGAGAGAGCGTCAATATGGGCAGCAGCCGCGCTCCGAGAGGACACCGCCAAGCCGGCGAGGTTGGGGACCGTGACGACAAGCGCGGGATCGAACCCAGCGCTCTCGAACTGAGCGGG
>DAHWQF010000176.1:6701-6941 GCA_027334785.1 Acidimicrobiaceae bacterium | reverse complement strand
GGCCGAAGCCTGCGGGTGGGGCCGGCCGCCTCGCGGTCCACGTCGGTGCCGGGCCGGCGGAGCCGGCCCTGTGCCCCTAACGCCTGTGCCGGTTCGAGAGGGGCTTCCCAGAGGGGGTGTCCAGCCGTCCACCTCGGTGGTAGCTCGGGGGCAAGAGCGGATGTGCGGGCTGGCCCCGGTCTGCGGTGGACTTCTCGTGTCAGCCAGAAAGCCGCCGCGAGGAGACCGAGGCCATGTCCG
>DAHWQF010000176.1:0-6691 GCA_027334785.1 Acidimicrobiaceae bacterium | reverse complement strand
CCAGTTCCATGACCGAGGAGGCGACGGGGCCATGTCCGCATTCGACATCGTCCACCACGAACGGATCGCCGGCAAGCTCACCTGCTTCGACCGGCTCATCTTCAAGGGGCACCTGACCCGCTTCTACCCCGAGGGCGGCATGAAGGGGTTCTTGGACAGCCAGGGAGTGCTGCTGAAGGACTTCGGCTGCTATGCGAGGGCCCTGTCGGACAAGCTGAAGGCCCACGCCCAGGCGGTGGCGGAGGCGGCGGGGAGGCCGTACGTCTACCTGGCCGAGGCCCACACCAAGTCCCGGGGCAAGTCCAAGGAGGACCTGGCCCGGGAGGTGATGGCGAGGGACCAGGTAGTGGCCGGCTTGGTCTGCGTGCTGGCGGCGGTGGAGCCCTGCGCCAGCTTCGACATTTTCCGCAACAAGGTGGCCAAGCGCCTCGAGGTGGTGCGGAGGCGGCGCAAGTGCCTGCACTTCTACTACTACTTCGTCCACCCCAAGCTCGGCTTCTGCCACGTCCGCGTGCAAAGCTGGCTGCCCTTCGAGGTACAGGTGTGGGCCAACGGCCACGAGGCCCTGTCCACGTCCCTGGACGCCAGGCGGGTGCGCCACTCCCGCTACCTGAACGCCGTCGTCGCCTGCCCGAGGTGGGCCCTCGCCCAGCGCCTCGCCGACAAATGGGCCTCCCGGCGCTGGGGGCGCCTGCTCGACGGCCTGGCCCGGCAGGTGAACCCCCACCTGCCCCTGCTCGAAAAGGCCGGCTACGGCCCCTACCGCTGGGTGGTGGACCAAGCCGAGGTCTCGACAGACGTCGTGTCCCGCTCCCGGGGTGCCCTGGAGGCGGTCCTGCCGAGCCTCTTCTCGCACGCGGCCTCTGCGTTCTCCGCCGAGGACGTGCTGCGCTTCCTCGGGCGCAAGCTCCCCCCGGCCCTCGCGGCCGAGGTGGCGAGCGACGCCCGGCGCCGCCCCGAGGGGTGGCGGGTCAGGCACCGGATGGGCCGTAACTCGGTCAAGTGTTACGACAAGGCCAACGTGCTTCGCGTGGAGGTCACGATCAACGACCCCACCTGCTTCCGCGTCCTGCGGGTGAAGAAGGGGCACCGCGTCTGGTGCCCGATGCGAAAAGGGGTCGTCAACCTGCCCCGCTACTACCAAGTCGGCCGGGCCGCCAACGAGCGTTACCTGGAGGCCCTTTCCGCCGCCACCGACGACCGGGACGGTATACGCGTCCTCGACCGGCACTGCCGGCCCATAACGAACCGCGGGAAGCGCCACGCCCGCCTCAACCCCGTCGCCAAGGACGACCTCGCCCTCTTCCGGGCAGCTTTGGCCGGGGAGCACATGATAAACGGGTTCTCCAACCGCCACTTGCAAGCCCGCCTCTACCGCCGCCCGCCAGCTGACGCCACCGAGGCCAAGCGCCGCTGCCAGCGCACGAGCCGGCTCATAACCAAGCTCCGAGGCCACGGCCTTGTCGCCAAGGTCCCCCGGCGCCGCCTCTACCGCGTCACCACCTACGGCCAGCGCGTCATGGCCACCGCCGTTGCCGTCCACGACAGCGCGGTCCCGAGCGCCTACCTCAAGCTCGTGGCCTGAAGCCCCTCCATAGCTAGCCCCACCATTCTCGCGGATCGCGCAAATCCTGCGGGAGAGTAATACTAATACATCGTCGTATTCGAACTTCGGCACAGAGAGATTAGTTGAAGGGCTCCTTGTAGGCGGTTTCGACGCAAGGCGGGCGCCGGCACAGGTCAACCACCAGTAGAACTGCGGCGAGCCCGGCGCCGCCTACGGGCGGGCCCGTTCCACAAGTGATCGGCTCCGCAGTCGGGACAGCCGGTAGTCGATGGTCCGTTCGGGAAACGCGTAAGCGTGATGAGCTGTGACGTAGGCAGTACCCGGTGAGCTTGGAGGGGACCGAAGATGTCGTGGTCGATGGCACAGAGACGATCGATCCTCGCCGCCACCGCGTCCGTGCGGCGCCCGATATCAGGCCTTGGAGGAAACTGCTGAGATCCAGTCCGACCCCGACACCTTCGCCGCCATCGAAGAAGGTCGCCGGGAGGCTGAGCGTGCGGAGATCGTGACGCTCGACGTTCTGCGCCGAGAGCTCGGTCGTCGACATCCGTATGTGAGCCGGGTCGAGCTCGTCAGGCGGGCTCGCCGAGAGCTGCTCGACCTCGACTGGCCGCTGTCCGACGCAGTCATCGAGGCCCTTGGCACCCTCGAACGGGAACCCGAAGCGGGCCACTCGCTTCGAGGGCGGCTCCACGGGTTAAGGTCACTTCGCGTCGGCGCGTACCGGATCATCTACCAGCTCGACGAGAACCATCGGGTCGTCCGCGTGCTCGCTGCCCGGCACCGCAGCGCGTGTGTGTCGCCTACATGGCCGATCCGTTGCCTTTGACTGATCTATAGCGATCATGTCGCTGGCACCCCTTTCGGGGTTCCTCTCCTTCGGCTTGTCAGCCTCCGGTTCGGTTCTGGCCTCACCGCCGACCGCCCCACCTTGCGGCGAGGTCTTACATCGGCTCCTCCGGCGCCGGGTGGTCCGGCGTCCGAGCCTGGGCCTGTACCTTCCGCCGCCACAGATGCTGTGGGGCTTCCGGCCCGGGTGCCCGCAGGGGCCGTGGCTCCGACTGAGCCACAACTGGCATGGTCCGGCCAGTCACGGAGGTTGTCAGCGGCGTTGTGGTCGCGGTCCACCGTTCCGCCCGTGACAGCGCAGACAAGCATTTTGGCGAGCTTGGTCGGGGCTATCAGCCTGCAACCGCACCCGTGGTGGACCTGTGACGACGGGGACCAACGGTCGGCGACAGTGAGCGCTGAGCCGGTCCTCGCCGACTTGTAGTCGAGCATGGGACGCGCCATCCCCAAGGCTGCGTCGGAGACGGGCCGACGGAAAGCCCGTCGCCCCATGCTCTTTTTCATGGCAGCGATGTCGAGGTCTTCGACCACGTTCTCGCCGTATGTGGCGGTCAGCCAGTGGGTTAGCTGGTGCCACGCTTCTCGACGGAGGTGCACGGCTTTACGGTCCAGGTTCGCCAGCTTGGTTCTCGCTGACGTGTGGCCGATGGAACCGGGTACCCGGCGGGAAAGCTGCCGCCCGACCCTGCGCCGCTCTGCCATGGTCTCGTGCAGCGGGGCGGGGTTGGGGAGCTCTCGTCTGTCCCCTTCGGTGTCGGAGACGGTCGCCAGGGTGCGAAGCCCGAGGTCGGTCCCGGCCCGTACGTTTGGTCTGGCTGGGGTTTTCGCCGGCAGTGCCCGTACGGCGTAGCAGACGGCCACGAACAGCCGTCCCCACTGTTCGGGTACTGTCATGTTCAACAGCCGCCCGTAGCCTTTTGTTAGCGGGCGTTGCACATCGCGGGTGTTTTCTTTCGAGCGCAGCCCGCCGGTCACCGGCACCGTGATAGTGCGGCGGTCTTCCTCCAGCCGCATTGCCCCGGTAGTAAAACGAACCCGTCCTTGGTCACGGTTGCGGGATTTGAACTTCGGGAACCCGACCTTGCGGCCCTTGCGTGCACCGTCTTTCGACGATCTCCAGTTTGACAAGGCTGTGACCAGGTCGGCGATCCCCGACGAGTACGCCTCCTTCGAGCTCTCCGCCCACCACGGGGCCTTCTCTACCTTGGCCCGGTTCCATTCTTTGCGCAGCGACGCCAGGTCCCAGTGGGCGCTGTGGTGCTTGGGGCCCTGTTCGCGGGCGTCCATGTCGGCTTTCACCCTGTCCAGTGCCCAGTTGTACGCGAACCTGCGCCCACCGAAATGCGAGCGGACCAGCGAAGGGCCTCGTGGCCACTCGACCTCGAACTTCCGGGCGGTCACTACCCAGCCCGAGGGCACCTCCACCAGTGGCCCTGCCCCCTGCCGGTAGAGCTTGAACAGCACCGGCACAGCCTCGACAGCCTCACGCCCGGCCTCGAAGCCGTCCCCGGCGTCCAAACGGCGCGACAGCCCCCCTTCCTCCTTGGCGGGAAGGTGCTCCCAACCGGTCGCCGCTGCCACCTTTGCCGCCTGGGCCACGGTCGGCATCTCCACCAACGTCACAGCTCATCCTCGCAGAGAGGTGAGACGGCAACCTCCACCACCCGCCTGGCACGGTTGGCCGATGCACGCTTGCCGTACAGCCGAGCGCAGAACGAGGTGAGGATCTCGGTCATGTCCCGTACCAGGTCATCATCGACCTCGGCCGGGCCCACCACTACAAGATCGCGCCCTTGAGCCGCCAAAGCCGCTTCCACATACTCGACAGCGAACCTGGCGAAACGGTCCCGGTGCTCAACAATGACCCGTGGCACATCGAAGGGGTGACGGACCGCCGCGTCGTCCAAACGGAGGCGACGGCCAACTACGAGGCACGACGTAAGGCCGCCGTGGCCGATCACCTGCGCCAACTTTCGATGCACCGGCGCCTCGTCGCCTCGGAGGCCGCGCTGGCCGACGACTACGACACCCAACACCTGGTCATCTGCATCGATTGTGGCATCGCCCGCCACGAACGCGACGACCCCTACGACTACCAACACGACAGCTGCCCGGCCTGCGGAGGCTCGCTGGTGCCTGCCGTGCAGCAACCCGACGTCCTGCCGGCGCTCGCCGACCGGCCGCAGCTGCGGGCCATGCTGGCCCACATCGTCCCGCGGCTTCGACCAGATGATGTCCGAGGTGGGGCTGCCGGGTACCAAGATGGTCCCCGCCGGGGCCGCCATGCGGCTCTTCAGCTCGATGCGCCGCCAGGCCGAGGCCGGGGCGGCCCCCAGCTCCCCGAGAAGGCCCTCCGAACGCGACCTGGGCCATGAGGAGCCCACCCTGCTCATCACCAACCAGCTGCGCCGGGGGGCAGCCGGCCTCGTGGAGACCTACGCCAGGCGGATGCTGATCGAGAACTCGATCTCCGACGGCGTGGACTTCTTCCACATGGACGCGCTCTCCTCGGTCGTCGCCATGAAGGTCAACTGCGACCTGCAGCTCACGCTCATGGGCTCCAGCCTCTACCGCTTGCTCGGGGCGCGCGTCGGGGGCGCTTACACCACAGCCGAGTCACGCCACATCTACCGTGACTTCGTACAAGCTTCAGCCACAGTCACCGTCACCGCCGACGCGGTCGAAGTGCGTTTCGGCAAGCGAGCCCACAACCCCTACCTGCTCGACGCCGGGTTCGCCGAGACCGACGTCCCGGTCCCCTGGTGGCAAGGGCGCAGGCTCAGGCTGGCCTTCTGCTGACCCTAACGGCCGTGGTGTTAGGTCCAGAACCTAACGTGGGAGTCCAGGCTAGGACTCCACCCGCATGTCACGGCCCGGCGCGGGTGCGAGGCCTGGGTGGCGACGGGCACGGGCCCGGGTAGAGGTCTCCTCGTTGGAGGAGACCACGTAGTCGTCGTCGGTGAGGGCCTTGCCCTTCCACTCCCTCGCGTAGAGGTCGAGGACGCGGCCCGCTTTGGCCTCGAAGTCGGGGTCGCGCGCGAAGATCCACGAGCGCCGCCGCCATGGCTTTATGGCGTCCTCCGAGAGCCAGCGCCAGACCGTCTTGCCTGAGATCTTAGCCACGATGCCCCTACTTACGGCTTCGCTCGCGATATCTGGCACGTACAGGCGCGACAGAGGGACCTCCAGCCGGCTCGGTAGCTCACAGGCGAGGGCCTTCACGGCTACCACGACCTCAGGGGAAAAGACCGGGGGCCGGCCTCGCCTCGGGCGCTCTTCGAGGCCGCCAAGGCCTTGCTCGAAGAAGCGTTTTCGCCACTTGGACACGACTTCACGACGAGTGTCGAGCCGTGCGGCGATCTCGTCGTTGCCCATGCCAGCGGCAGCCATAACGACGACCTTTGGTCGGACAACATCACGGTACGGTAACGTATATTGCCGGGCTCGTGGTTCGAGCACCGAGCGCTGCTCGGCGGTCAGTCCAAGTGCGAACGGGCTCTTCCTTGGCCTGAGCATCCCCTTCCGGGAGGCACTCATACGTTCGAGCGGGCGCTCGGGGTGGTGAAGGCCTTCAGCGTGGTCGCCCCCGGAGGGGTGCAGCTGAAGCTCGACGTCGATGCCGTCGCCGGCGTGGCCGATTCGGGGGACCCCGAGCAGGACCTGGTCGAACTGCTCCGTGAGATCGGCCAGACCGCAGCCAGTGCCCACAGCGGGGCGCTGTTCTTGGTCGACGAGATGCACAACCTCGACGCCGCTTCGCTGGCGGCGGTGTGCATGGCCTTTCAGGCGGTGAGCCGGGAAGCCCTCCCGGTGGCCCTGGCGGGGGCCGGCCTGCCGGACTTGCAAGTGCGGCTCCTGCGGGCCAAGCCCTACGCCGACCGCCTCTTCGAGTACCGGGAGCTGGGCCGCCTCCGGGGCCCCGAGGCCCGGGTGGCGCTCGTGAAGCCGGCCGCTCTCCTCGGGGTGGACTTTGCTGCCGACGCCGCGGACGTGGTGGTGGGCCTGGCTGCTGGTTACCCGTACTTCCTCCAGGAGTACGGGCGGGAGCTTTGGAACGCAGCGGAAACCTCGCCGATCACTATGGCCGACCTGAACGAAGTGCGCGACCTCGTCCAAGAGCAGCTGGCCCGCACGTTTTACGGCACCCGCTTCGAGCTGGCGAGCGACGCCGAGCAGCGCTACCTGGCTGCCATGGCTTCCCTCGGGGTCCCGCCGTACTCGACCGCCGAGGTGGCCCGGGCGTGGGGTGCGGCGAACCAACGCCAAACCTCACCG
>DAHWQF010000175.1 GCA_027334785.1 Acidimicrobiaceae bacterium | reverse complement strand
TTGATCGAGAAGACAATCAAGCCGGCGCTCGGCAATGTGCAGGTCGACAGGTTGACGGGCTTCCAGCTGGACGCCTTCTACCGCAAGTTATTAGAGGAAAGGGGCCTCTCCGGCTCGTCCATCCACCAGCACCACTCGATCCTGCACGCTTCTTGGGCCGCGCAGCCAAGTGGGGTCTTATCGCCACCAACCCTGTGGACCGCGCGACGGCGCCCCGCCCCGCTCGCTCGAACGTGAGCGCCCCGGCAGTTGCAGACGTGCAGCGCCTGATCTCGGCGGCCGAAGCTGACGGCGATCCCGTGGTGGCCATTGCCATCGCCTTGGGTGCCGTGACCGGGGCTCGCCGGGGCGAGCTGTGCGCGCTGCGCTGGAGCGACGTCGACTGGGGACGGCGCCTGATCACGATTGCCCGCTCCCTGACCGTCATCCGCGCCCAGCCGACGGAAGGGCCGACCAAGACCCACCAGCGCCGTGACATCGCCATCGACCCGGCCATGGCCGCTCTCCTGACCGCCCGCCGGGAGCAGCAGGAGCAGTACGCCGCTTCGGTGGGAGTCGAGCTGGTGAAGGATCCTTACGTCTTGTCACGTTCTTCAGACGGCTCCGCCCCCTGCCTGCCGGATGGGCTCAGCCTGGCGTACGCCCGGCTGGCCAAACGCCTCGAGATCGTGACGCATTTTCATGAGCTGCGTCACTTCTCGGCGACCACTGCGATAGCGGCGGGGTCCGACGTGCGGACAGTAGCCGGCCGGCTCGGCCACGCCGACCCGGCACTGACCCTGCGGGTGTACGCCCACGCTCTCGAGGCGCGCGACCGGGAGCTAGCCAACGTCCTGGGGACCGTCGTCCTCGGTCCCATGAACGGCGGCGCGCAGCCTGACGAGGCTGACCAGGCAGCGCCGTCCCAGCTGGAAAGCGCCTGGTAGCTCGCCCCGGCGGGCCAGGTCGTAGGCCAGGTCCTTGGATATGCCAAGCAACCTGGCCGCTTCGGGGACCGAGGCGACGTAAGGGTCAACCCCGACCTTCGGTCGTGCTCGGTGCTTGTCCAACGTACCCGTGACCTGCTCCACGCTCGGGCATCTGGTATGTGCGGCGCTCATCGCCGACCTCCTCGTGTTATCGCCCCGTTCTCGACAGGGGCTCTCACACGTAAGGGGCCGAGGTGGCGATCTTCCCCGTCCTGGGCCGGGGTGACCTCGGGCTTGTCGTCGTGCAGAACCGACGGCTCCCGCATACTGCTGCCTCCAGGAACCTTCGCCCAGTTGCCTCCATTGAAAACGCTTTTGGCCACGAGGAGATGAGGTGTGGCAACCGGGCGAAGGTTGCCTGTCGTGGCAATACACGAGCTGCAGTCGCTGTTGTGACTGACTCTCGTGGTGCCGTCTCGGGGGTTCCGCGCTGGCACCTGGTCGCGCGTCGGTGGCGGAGCAGGTCGGAGGAGCCGGGCAAGTCCGTGTGCTCAGGCTCGACGTGAGTCGGCGACGGCTTTGGGGCCGCGCCCTGTGCCGACTTAGCAAGCTCGTTCAGTGCTACGACTGCCTTGCGCCATGCCCGGCGTGACTGCTCACCCATGATCGGTGAGCTGACGGCGAACGCGAGGAGCGATTGCACGCGGTCCGTCCCGGCGAGCAGCCAACGCACGTGCCGCGGCAGTTTGTAGAACCAGCCGGCGTGCCGCGCCATCCTCGCTCGCCGGGTGCGCAGGTAGGCCAGCGCGTGCGCCGGCGGGGCGGTGTTCGGCCAGCAGCAGAGCACCGTCAAAAGCTCGACCGTCATCCCGACGAGCGCCGCGCGGGCAGCCGTTTTCAGTTCGATGTCCGCGATGTCTTGTGCAACGTCCGCAAGGTACTCCGCGGTGACCCACCAGGCGCCTCTTGATCCGCCACGACAGCCACGGGTTCGCAGAGAAGACCCGCATTGAGAACCAGGCGAGTGGACCGCCGCACCAGAGGCGAGCCCACCGCCCGACCCCGTACCACAAAGTTCGATCGCAGCCGGTAACCGTAGCGAGCCAACGCATCGCGTTGTTCACCTTGGCAGCTGTCGTGACCTGCGTGTTTGCAAATCTCATCCCGAGGACCTCGGCCAAGCAAGACGCGTCAGCCGATCGAGCCCGGCCCGCGTCACGGCTCGGCCAGTGACATTGCCCACGGCGCCGCTTCGTCGAGCAGCGTCCCCAGGTTGGGGATCCGCCGCCGTTCAGCCCAGGGCTCGGGCCTGAACTGCGCCCTCCCAACATGACCTGCGCAAAGGGTGGCTCGTTCATTTGGGCAGGGTCGTTCCGACCCATTCCAACCTTCTGGTGGACGTTTGGCACTGGTGACGGTGCCCCGGCGGGGCCGGGCCACCGAGAGGCAGTGCGAAGGCAGGGCGGGCCAACAAAAGGAGGCCTCACCTGCACGGGCAAGGACATCGCCACCCTCGCCCCTATGAGTACGAGGCCCGGTACGCGGGCCGGCAGCTATGCGAGGTGGACCGAGCCGGTGCTCACGATGGGGAGGCCGCTAAAGATGGGCGGGAACGCCTGGCAGTACCTGGTCGACGCCGTGGCCGGCAAGGTCGGCCAGGGAGCTGACGCGGCCAAGTACTACGCGGGCAAGGGCACCCCACCAGGGCGGTTCTTGGGCCGTGGGCTCGACGGCCTCGGGCCTTCCCCCGGCTCGGTAAAGGAAGGCGATCTCGTCTCGGCGGAGATGCTCCACCGCATGGTCGCCCAGCTGGCCGACCCGGTCACCGGCAAGCCCCTCGGCCGTCTCCCCGCGGTCGGCAAGAGGGCCCGGTGGCCGGCTTTGA
Source organism: Acidimicrobiaceae bacterium (assembly GCA_027334785.1). Classification (GTDB taxonomy): domain Bacteria; phylum Actinomycetota; class Acidimicrobiia; order Acidimicrobiales; family Palsa-688; genus JAJZYO01. Next base: position 4,181 of record DAHWQF010000175.1, on the reverse strand, counting down.
CATGACGTTCAGCCCGCCCAAGTCGGTTTCCATCATGTGGGCGATGGCCAACCAGGCGACCAGGGCCGCCATCGAGGAAGTGCTCGCAAAAGCGGCTTCCGAGGTGATCGCATGGGCCGAGGACCACGTCTTTAGGACCCGCACCGGCGCCCAGGGGGCGCGCCAGGACCCTGTCCGGGGCGTGGTGGCCAGTAGCTGGCTCCACTACGAGTCGAGGTCGGGTGACCGCCAGCTCCACCACCACTGTGTGGTCCTAAATCGACCCCAGGCCCGCTCCGACGGGGCCTGGCGGACCCTGGACAGCAAGGCCCTCCACCCCTGGGTCGTCGCCCTCTCCGAGCGCCATGCCGGCATCGTCGAGGACTTGATGACCGAGCGCTTCGGGGTGGCGTGGAAAGAGACACGGGCCATCGCCGGCCGGGTGGCCAAGCGCGAGGTCGACGGAGTAGCCCCAGGCTTGGTCGCCGAGTTCTCCCGGCGGACCAAGGCCATCGAGGAGGTGATCGCCCAGAAGGCCTCGGAGCTCGAAGCCCTCCGCGGCCGCCCGCTCACGAGCAACGAGCTCGGCGTCCTCCACCGCGCCGCCTGGCGTGAGACCAGGCCGAAGAAAGCGCACCGCCCGTTATCGGAGATGACGGCTGAGTGGGTGGAGCGGGCCAGGCTCTGGGTAGGGGAAGAGCCCACCTCGTGGGTCGCCAGCCTGGCCGGTCGCAACGACCTGCCGGCGCTGCGCTCCGACGACCTGACCGACGCCATGCTCTCCGACCTCGCCCGAGCTGCCCTCGCCGCTCGTGTTGACAGAAGCTCTGTGTTCACCCAGGCCAATATCTACGCCGACGTGGAGCGCCAGCTGCACGGGGTGCTCTTTTCCCCGGGTGCGCGGGCCAAGGTCTCCGAGCGTGCCGTAGGCATCGCGCTTTCCATGGCCGTGAAGCTCTCCCCGCCTGAGCTTTCCCACGTGCCCGAGCGCTTCAGGGCCCCCGACGGCACGAGCCAGTTCGCCCCAGCGACCTCCTGGCAGTACACGACGGCTGAGCTATTGGAGGCTGAAGCCGGCCTTCTCGAAGCCGGTCGGGACACCTCCGGGCCCACCGTCAGCTATGAGACCGTGGCCCAAGTATGCGACCGCTCGTTGCCCGGCCGGGCCTACAAAATGGGCCAGGACCAAGCGGTCGCTGTCGAGCAGGTAGCGACCTCAGGACGCGTCTGCGAGGTGCTCGTGGGCCCGGCCGGAACGGGCAAGACGGTGGCGCTCTCGGGGCTCCTCGCCGCCTGGGAAGAAGAGCACGGGACCGGCAGCGTGAAGGGCCTCGCCCCCTCGGCCTCGGCCGCCGCCAACCTCTCCGAGGAGCTCGGCATCCCAACCGAGAACACGGCCAAGTGGCTCTCCGAAGTGGGCCGTGAGCCAGATCGCTCGGCCGAGGCTGGCCGGCTCCGTGCCCTCGTTGCCCAGCTCCCCCCGGCGGTCGCCCGCTCGGTCGAGCAGCGTGCCGCCGAGCTGGAGGCTGAAGCCTCGCGTTGGCGGCTCGGCCAAGGCGAGCTACTGATAATTGACGAGGCCAGCCTCGCCGGCACCTTCGCCCTCGACCGCCTGGTCGCCCAGGCACGCCAGGCTGGGGCGAAGGTCTTGCTTGTCGGTGACCCGGCCCAGCTCGGCGCGGTAGGCGCGGGCGGGGCCTTTGGGATGATCGTCGCCGACCGGGGCAGCCCGCCCGAGCTCGTCGAGGCCCGCCGGTTCGACGAGGCCTGGGAGCAGGCCGCCAGCACAGAGCTGCGGGCCGGTTCCCCCCGGGGCGTCGATGCTTACATCTCCCACGCTCGGGTCACCGAGGGGGACAGGGTAGAGGTCTTGGCCGCCTGTTACGAAGCCTGGAAGGCCGACGTCGAGGCTGGTAAGTCGTCGCTCATGGTCGCCCACGACAACGAGACGGTGAGGGAGCTGAACCGCCTGGCCAGAGCTGACCGGGTGGCCGCCGGCCAGGTCGCCGCAGAGGGGCTTGGCCTCGCCGATGGCTCGGTCGCGGGTAGCGGTGACGTGGTGGTGGCAAGGCGCAACGACCGCCGCCTCCGCTTGAGCGACGGCCAGTGGGTGCGCAACCGGGACCGCTTCGTCGTCACAGCCACCCGCGAAGATGGGGCCATGGCCGTGCGGGCACTGGACAGGGGCGGCGAGGCCGTCTTGCCTGCTGCCTACGTGTCAGAGCACGTCGAGCTCGGCTATGCCAGCAGCATCTGGTCGGCCCAGGGCCGGACCGTGGGTACGGCCCACGCGATCGTCGGGGTGGGTATGACCAGGGAGGCCCTCTACGTGGCCGCCACCCGGGGGAGGGAGTCCAACCGCCTCTACGTGGACGTCGAGCCAGAACCGGCCAACTCCGAGATGGCCGAGGCCCCAGCCGAGCACCTTGCCGCACGCGAGGTGCTCGTTGCTGTCGCCTCCCGCCAAGGTGCTGATGTCTCTGCCCATGAGGCGATGGCCTCGGAGTGGGCCAGGGCGGAGAGCTTCGAGCAGCTCATGAAGGAGCACCAGAGCCTCGTCGCCGCGGCCACGGCGGGGCGCTTCGAGGCCGTGCTCCGTGAGGCTGGCTTCCCTGGCGGGCTCCTCGCGAGGGCTCGACAGTCGCCCGAGTGGGCCGGCCTCCTCGGGGCGCTCCGCGATGCCGAGGACAGAGGCCTCGAGGCCAAGGCTGCCGTCTCGCAGCTCGCAACGTTGCCCATCGGGTCCGGCCAGGACCCGGCGGCTGTGCTCCGGGCGCGTGTCCAGCGTTGGGGGCAAGCGACCGGGGGCCGCTGGGCCCCTCGGCAGGACCTTGTTGCCGGCCTCGTCCCCCGCGCTACCGGTGTTGAGGACGAGGATCTCGCCAGAGCCGTCCGCGAGCGCGAGCAAGCAATGGAAAGGCGCGCTCGTGACCTCGCTGAGCAAGCGGTGCGGACCGGTGCCCCCTCGGCACGGCCTTTCGGGCCGCCACCGGCGGACCCCGTCATCGCCAACACTTGGTGGTGCCGTCTCAAAATCCTCGCGGCTTACCGCGACCGCTGGCGTATCACCAGCGCCAGCATCCTCGGCGACGACGCCGATGTCGGCTCGCTCCGCCAGGCGGCCCACCGCGCCCGGGCACGACGCGCCGGCCGGGAAGCTGCTCAATTTGCTGGCTTGGTGCCCCAACGGATCGTACCGACAGCAGGTGCCTCAACTCCCAACGTCGGACCGGAGGTCGACCTGTGAGCCGAGCTGCTCGGCGCTACAAGAGATGGGAGCGGGACACTCGCGCCGGGGCCTGGGAGAGCGCGCGACAACTCGCACTCGACCTTTACTACTGCCGTGCGAGGGCTATCAATCCCTACGGCATCGGGGTCGCCCTCGAGCCCGGTGAGGTGCCCTATCGCGAGCTATGGGCGCGCTATTGGACGCTCGGTCAGCCGACCGAGCCGATGGACGGCTTCGGCCGAGGAGGATGTGGCGATGGTCCGACGAGGGAATGAGAAGTCACACGCTTACCCGGCCAAGGAGAAGAGCCGCGGCGGTGAAGCGACACCGCTGTTCGGGCGCTTGAGCGCCGGATGAGAGGCCTAGGACCTTGGCGCAAGTCCAACGGTATTTTGCTTGACGGCACCAGAGAGAGGGCTCGCGTGTTCGCAGAGGTTCAACTCTGACCGCATGGAGGCCGGGCGTTATCACCTCTCTGTGTCCGCACTTGTTATCACGCGAGAGCCGCAGTTGTTCGGCCCTATTCGAGTTGATGGATCCCATGGCAATCTTGCCCCCTCCGGTCCCAACCCCGTCAGTGACAGGATGGCAAGCAGGAGTTTTGCTCACCGGCAGGCGCGCGACGTGAGCACACGACCGCAGGCCCGCTGTCAGGAACATGGGGGCCGGCGACGTAGTGCCGCGCTGAAACTGCAGGTCAGATACCCCCTCGTCAGCGATCACAGACGCGGAGTGCACCCCGAGCAATTGTCAAATGTTGTGGACGGGCTCGAGCGCTAGGCAGCAACCTCCCCGGTCTTTTGGTCCTTTGGCGCCCTCCTTTCTTGCAGTTTGCCGTCGATGAAGGTGGCACCTGCTGCGACGAGGGCGACGAGCTCGGGTGCAGCTACCTTGTGCCAACGGGCCTGGGCGGCATCTAGCAGCTTGTAGGCCATGGCCAGTGCCGCTTTGCGGGAACCTGCTCCTCGGGTCA
>DAHWQF010000174.1 GCA_027334785.1 Acidimicrobiaceae bacterium | reverse complement strand
GCCGGCGGGCGTCCGCGTGACGGAGCAGGCGGCTTACCGAGGCAACGAGATCTCTCGTTTCGGCGTCGGCCTTGGCGGCGTCGAAGGTCCCTTCGAAGTACTCGACGAGGGGCGAAGGGGCGACCTCAACTTCGCCCTTGTACACGGCACCCGTCTTGCCGTCGATCGAGATGACGTCGCCTTCGGCAATGACTGTCCCATCGGGGGCAGTAAAACGCCGTCCGGGGAGGTCTAGCTGAAGGTCCTGAGCGGCGACCACGCAGGTCTTGCCGAGCCCCCGGGCGACGACGGCCGCGTGGCTTGTCCTGCCCCCCCGGCGGGTCAAGACGCCTTTGGCCGCGACCATGCCGGGGAGGTCGTCAGGGTTGGTCTCATTGCGGACCAAGATGACCGCCTCGCCTCGCGCGGCCCATTCGGCGGCCGCCTCTGAGTCGAAAACGGCCTTGCCGACAGCGGCGCCCGGGCTCGCCCCTTGGCCGGTCGTCATCTTGGCGCCGGCGGCGCTCTCGGAGAAACGAGGGAACATCAACTCTGCGAGCTGCGCCCCGTTCACCCGCCCGAGGGCTTCGTCCATGCTGATCACGCCCTCGTCCACGAACTGAGTGGCGATGCGGAACGCCGCCGCGGCCGTGCGCTTGCCCACACGGGTCTGGAGCATCCAGAGCTTGCCGTTTTCGACCGTGAACTCGATGTCACATAGGTCGCGGTAGTGGTGCTCCAAGACGGCCATGATGTCGAGCAGCTGGCGGTACACGGGCTCGTTCAGCTCTTGCAACGCCTCCAAGGGCACTGGGTTCCTGATCCCGGCCACGACGTCCTCGCCCTGCGCGTCTTGCAGGTAGTCGCCGTAGACACCCCGGTTGCCGGTGGCGGGGTCACGAGTGAAGGCCACGCCGGTGCCTGAGGAGAGCCCGAGGTTGCCGAAGACCATCGAGACGACGTTGACGGCCGTGCCGAGGTCCTCGGGTATGCGTTCCTGACGGCGGTAGACCCGGGCGCGTTCGGTGTTCCAGGACTCGAACACGGCCTTTATGGCGGCGTCTAGCTGCTCACGGGGCTCGGTCGGGAACTCGCGGCCCGTTACGCGCTTCACGATGTCTTTGTAGGTAGAGACCAGTTCTTTCAAGTCTTCTACCCCGAGGTCCAGGTCCGAGGCGGCGCCCTTCGCCCGCTTCATCTCGGCCAGGGCGTGCTCGAAGTGGGCCCCGTCGGCCCCCATCACGGTCTTGCCGAACATCTGGACCAGACGGCGGTAGGAGTCCCAGGCGAAACGTTCGTCGTCGGCCTGCTTGGCGAGGCCCATGACCGACATCTCGTTCAAGCCGATGTCGAGGACCGTGTCCATCATCCCCGGCATGGAAAACTTGGCCCCGCTGCGCACGGAGACCAAAAGCGGGTCGTCGGGGTCGCCCAGGCGCTTGCCCATCGTCCGTTCGAGGCGCGAGAAGTGCTCTTCGACCTCGGTGGCGAGCCCGGCCGGGAGACCGCCCGTAGTCAGGTACTCCCGGCAGGCTTCGGTCGTGATGGTGAAGCCCGGCGGGACCGGCAGGCCCAGGTTGCTCATTTCGGCCAGGTTCGCCCCCTTTCCCCCGAGCAGGTCGAGCATGCCGCGGTTGCCCTCGGCAAAGTCGTAGACGTACTTGGCCATCTGGGGCCCTCCTTGTTTATGTGTGGGTCGAGCGCCAGTGTCGTCTCGCCGCGCTTAAGTAGTTAGGGGCGAAAGACCCCTCGCCGGGGGGCCAAAGAGCCCTTGGCCCCGCCCGCGACTATGACGTGGTGGGCGAGGGGAGGAGCTGTGGGCGGTGTACTCTGGCGCTGTGCCGAGAGCGAGGGGCGACCCGCCCCCAAGTACCGCCTCTTCACCGAGCGTACCGGCGCCGGCCGCGGCTGGTGCCGATGTGGCCCCTAGCGAGATCCTTCGTCTTTCCGGCCTGCTCGGCACGGTTGTCCAGGGTCCTTCCGGCCCGGTGGAGGGCCGGCTTTCCGATGTCATCGCCCGTCTGGGCGGAGGGGACACCTCCCCGGGCTGGCACCCGCGGGTCACCGGCTTGGTGGTCAGCGTCGAGGGGGCCGACAAGTTCGCCCACGCCTACCAGCTGGCCGAGCTTGGCTACGACTTCGCCAGGTTGAAGGTCGAACCGGCCTCGCTCGGGCCGTTCGTGCGCCGCCCAGGTGAGGTGCTGCTCGAGCGCGACTTGCGCTCGCGCCACCTGATCCACCTGAAAAGGGCCCGCCTCGTGCGAGCCAACGACATATTGCTCGCCAAAGTGGGCAGTTCTTGGCAGGTGACCGGTGTCGACACGAGCCCGCGCCCGCTGCTCGGGAGGCTGCTCCCCCGCAAGTGGCGGCGCCGGGGCAGGGACGGGCGCGTCCTCGACTGGTCGGAGGTGGAGCCCTTTGTGTCTCACGTGCCGACGGCACGCTTGCAGATCCCCTTCCGAAAGCTTCGCCGCCTCCACCCCGCAGCTCTGGCCGACTTAGTGGAGGCCGCCTCGCACGAAGAAGGCGAGGAGATCATAAAGGCGGTGAGCGCCGACCGCGAGCTCGAGGCGGACGTTTTTGAGGAGCTCGAGCCGGACCACCAAGTCGAGTTCCTGCGCAGCCGCAGCGACGAAGAGGCGGCCAGGCTGCTCTCCGCCATGGGCCCAGACGACGCCGTCGACTTGCTCACCGAGCTCGACCAGGAGCGGCGCCTGCCGATCTTGGAGAAGGTGCCTTTGCCGGCCCAGGCCAAGATGCGCGCCCTGCTCAGCTACAACCCCGAGACGGCCGGGGGCCTCATGAACCCCGACTTCGTGTCAGTACCGGCGACGGCGACCGTCTCCGACGCGCTCGAAGCGGTGCGCAAGTCGACGAGCCCGCCCGAGGCGTCGGGGGTCGTGTTCGTTACCGGTGAGGGCGGGCGCCTAGAGGGCACGGCCCTCGTGGTCGAGCTCCTGCGGGCGCAGCCGGGCGCGAGCGTGGTGGTTGCCACCCGTGAGGGGCCGGCGACGCTCTCGCCCGACGCCGACATCCACGAAGTAGTCCGCAAGATGAGCGACTACAACCTCGCCGTGGCACCGGTGGTCGACGCCGATGGGCGCATGCTCGGCCAGATAACTGTAGATGACGTGCTGGAGACGATGCTCCCGTCGGGGTGGCGCCGCCAGTACGGCATGGTCGCACCCGAATAGCCTCCTCCTCGTAGCTCTCTGGCCTGCCAGGTGTGCCGGGCGCTGTGGTAGGATCGTGCTGCCCGTTGCCTCTTGTCCTAACCGGGAGGTAGGGGCGAGCCCCTGGTAGTCGTTGGCGACGCGCGGTGGCTGCCGCACGGGGGCTGGCAGTTGTCCGTATAGCGAAGGAGCCGAACTGAGCGCCGACAGAGGGTCGCCTCACCAACCCGAGGCGCGCACGTTGGCACGGGCCAGGGTGGTCTAGCCGGGCCCGGGGCGGGCGTGTGCGCCGACAAAGTACGCCACACGTCAGCCCACGAGCCCGGGAGGTCACCGGCCATGGCCCCAGAAATGCTTCAATCCGCACTGCCGGCCGAAGAGACGGCGGTGCTCGACGAAGCCCACGTAGGTGACATCCGCGGGGCCCTCGGCACGATCCGCCAGCACGACACGGGTGCCCGCCGGGGTTGGGGCGCCCGGCTCCTTACCCTCGCCGCCATAATCGGCCCGGGGATAATCGTCATGGTCGGCGACAATGACGCGGGGGGAGTCGCCACCTATTCGCAGGCAGGCCAAAACTACGGTTACAGCTTGCTCTGGGTGCTCCCGCTCTTGATCCCGGTGCTCGTTGTCAACCAGGAGATGGTCGTGCGCCTCGGCGCCGTGACCGGCGTGGGCCACGCCCGGCTGATAAAGGAGCGTTTTGGCCGCTTCTGGGGGTGGTTCTCGGTGGGGGACCTTTTCGTGCTCGATTTCTTGACGATAGTGACGGAGTTTATCGGGGTCGACCTCGCGCTCGGGTATTTCGGAATTTCGAAGTACGTGTCGGTGCCACTGGCTGGGGGAGGCCTCGTGGTGATGACCGCGAGCGGGAGCTTCAGGCGCTGGGAGCGCTTCATGCTCGTGTTTGTCGCCGCCAACTTCCTCGTCGTACCGCTTGCCATCTTCAGCCATCCCCACAGCGGGCCGTTGTTCCATGGCCTCGCCGTCCCGGGGATCGCCGGCGGGGCTACCTCGACGGCCGTGCTCCTCATAATCTCGATCGTGGGCACGACGGTCGCGCCCTGGCAGCTGTTCTTCCAGCAGTCCAACATCGTCGACAAGCGCATAACGCCTCGGTGGATAAATTACGAGCGGGCCGACACGGTGCTCGGCAGCCTCGTCACAGTGGCTGGCGCCGTGCTCATGGTCGTTACCTGCGCGGCTGCCTTCTCGGGCACTCGCTACCACGGGGGCTTCGTTGACGCTGGAGCCGTCGCTAGTGCCCTAGGCGCCACCCTCGGCCACGCGGCGGGGGCGCTTTATGCCTTGGTGCTGCTCAACGCGTCGATCATCGGGGCCGCGGCGGTGACCCTGGGCACGTCCTACGCCTTCGGGGATTTCTTCGGGGCGCACCACTCGTTGCACCGCCGCTTCTCTGACGCCAAGGGCTTTTATGCCAGCTTCGCCGGCCTGGTGGCCGTGGCCGCGGGCATAGTGCTCATTCCGGGCGCCCCCCTCGGGACGATCACGCTCGCGGTGCAGGCCCTGGCCGGCGTGCTGCTGCCATCGGCGTCGGTGTTCCTGCTCCTGCTCTGCAACGACCGCGAGGTGCTCGGGCCGTGGGTCAACCGGCCCTGGCTCAACGCCGTGGCGAGCCTGATCATCGGCGTCCTGCTCGTGATGTCCCTCATCTTGGTGGTGAGCACCTCGTTCCCGCGGGTCAACGTGGGTGCCCTCTCGGCGGTGCTCGGCGGTGCCCTGGCCGTGGCGCTGGTGGTGGCCGGGGTGTACTTCGGGCTGCGCCGGCCCGAGCGCACTATGGCGGAGCGGGTGGCCGTTGTGCCGGGCGAGGAGCGGTCCACTTGGCGGATGAAGCCCCTCGCCCTCCTCGGCCGGCCGCCGTGGTCCCGCTCACGGGTGGTCGTCATGTGGTCCCTCCGCAGCTACCTGGTCGTCGCGGTGCTGCTGCTCATCGTGAAGGCGGTCGAGCTTGGCGGCAAGCCCTGACACTCACCCCGCGGCTCAGCGAGCACGAACGGCCAGAGGACAGTATGGTCTAAGCGCGTGAACGTCCCCGAGGATCTGCGCTACAGCTCCGACCACGAGTGGTGCCGCCAGGAGGGCGACCACGTCCGGGTCGGCATCACCGACTACGCCCAGGACGCGCTGGGCGACATCGTCTATGTGCAGCTGCCCGAGCCCGGCGCCGCCGCCTCCGCCGGCCAGCCGCTCTGCGAGCTAGAGTCCACCAAGTCGGTGTCCGACGTTTTCGCCCCGCTGGACGGGACGGTGGTGGAGGTCAACAGCGAGCTGGTGGACTCGCCTCAGCGTGTCAACGAGGACCCCTACGGTGAGGGCTGGATTTGCCTCATCAAACCCACATCGGCCGAAGCGTTCGGCGCGCTGATGGGTGCCGAAGAGTACCGCAAGTTCATAGAGGCGTAGAGGGCGCACTTGTACTGCAACCGCTGCGGGCACGCCAACCCCCCGGGGGCGAACTTCTGCTCCTCGTGCGGCGCGCGCCTGGAGCGCGCGCGGAGCGAGCCTGAGCCCACCACCACGGCGCTACCGGCCGTGGTGGTGGTACCGGGTGAGGCGCGCGAACCCTTCATGCTCGAGCCGAGCGACCTCCTCCACGGAGTGCCGTCGGGGGGAGGGGTTCTGGTGGTGACCCGTGGCCCCGGGGCCGGTTCGCGCTTCGTGCTGTCCCCGGAGGACTCGGTCATAGTGACCATCGGTAGGCACCCCGAAAGCGACATTTTCCTGGACGACATCACCGTTTCTCGCCGCCATGCCGAGGTGAGCCACAGCGACGGCACGTTTTGGGCCCACGACGTCGGGTCGTTGAACGGCACTTACTTGAACCGCCGCAGCATCGATAACGCACCCCTCTCGAGCGGCGACGAACTGCAGGTCGGAAGGTTCCGGCTGCTTTTCTTGAGCGGGGGGGAGCTCTAGGTGGCTGGGCGCTCCCACCTGTCGATAGGCGAGGTGCTCTCGCTCCTCCAAGACGAGTTCCCCGACGTGACCATTTCTAAGATCCGCTTCCTGGAGAGCCAGGGATTGGTCGACCCCGAGCGCACCCCTTCGGGCTACCGAAAGTTTTACGAGGAGGACATCGAGCGGCTCCGCTGGGTGCTGCGCCAGCAAAGAGACGCCTTCTTGCCGCTGAAAGTCATTAAGGGCCGGCTCGAGGGCCAGGGGAGCTTCCCTTTGGACGAGGCGGTGCCCGGTGCGCCCGGGGCCGCCAAGGGGGAACTGCAGCCAAACGGCGGAGTGGCTGGCGAGGCCGGTGCTGGCGAGGCCGGTGCTGGCGCGGCCGGTGCTGGCGCGGCTGGGACCGGAGAGGCTCGGACCGGCGAGGCCGGTGCTGGCGAGGCCGGTGCTGGCGCGGCTGGGACCGGAGAGGCCGGGCGTAGTGCGCGGGGCCAAGGTGGTGCCCGGACGGCTGGCAGCCCAACGGCTGGCGGCCCAACGACTGGCGGCCCAAAGGCTGGCGGCCCAACGACTGGCGGCCCAAAGGCTGGCGGCCCGGCCAGCGCCAGCCCCAGTAGTGCGGCATCGGAGCTGGCGCCGCCTTCTCGGCCTGGAGCGCCGGCGCCGGGGGTAAACGGGGAGGTGACACCCTCCGAGGAAACGAACGCCGGTGCAGATGGCACCAGAGGGCCCGAGCCGGCCGGGCGCGCCACGCCCGCCTCCGCCGCCGTGGCGCCGCCGAGGGCCCAGGGGGCGGGTAGGCGCCGGCGGACGGAGCGGGGGAGCGGGGTGCAGCCCGCCCCGGTCCCTGGCCCGGCTACGTTGACCCGTGCGGTGGGCGAAGGCGACGAGGAGGTGCAACTCT
>DAHWQF010000173.1 GCA_027334785.1 Acidimicrobiaceae bacterium | reverse complement strand
TGCGAGACGTAAAGCACCGACTTCCCGGACCTATGCGCGAGCCCCTGGACCGCGCGAAACACGATCCTTCGCTCCTCGTGGGCGAGCGAAGCCGTGGGCTCGTCGAGGACGAGCAAGGACGGCTGCTCGCTGAGCGCCTTCAGGAGCGCCACCATCTGGCGCTCCCCGACTGAGAGATCACCCACCCGCCGCTCGGGGTCGATCTCGTAGTCGACCTCGAGGAGCAGCTTCTTGAACTGTTCGAGCCTCTCCGAGACGCTCCATCGCCAACGCTGCCTGGCCCCCAAGAAGACGTTCTCCAAGACGGACATAGTGGGCACGAGGGGCGTGTGCTGGTGGACGGTGGCGATCCCAGACCTGAGCGGCTCCACAGGGCTGGACCAGCGGACTTCCCGTCCTCTCCATATCATCCTCCCGGACGACGGCCCCACGGCGCCACTTATTATCTTGATCAGAGTCGATTTCCCAGCGCCGTTCGCGCCAACGAGGCCGTGGACGGCGCCCGCGTAAAGCGACATGCTCACGCCGCGGACGGCCACGGTCCCGTTGGGGAAAACCTTCACGACGTCCTCCAGCACAAGGACCGGCCCAGGATTTGGCCCCGTCCCGGCACCCTCTGCCGGAGCTGTCGCGAAAGACCTAGCTACCACTGCCACCCGCACTTGTTAAGGTCTGCCTTCGTGACAATCGGCGTGGCATAGAAATTCAAAGCCCGGTTGTAGTGGGCCTTCCCTGTCAGCTGTGCGACCATAGCCTTCATGACGGTCTCGCCCTCTGTCATGGGCTCGTAGCACACCGTACCGTAGACCTTGCCGGCTGATATGTCGGCCTTCACCGCGGACTCCCCGCCGATCGATACGATTGCTGGCTTCACAGAGCTCGTTGCTTCGGCCTTCACGCACCCAAGGGCCATATCGTCGGATTCCGTGTAAACGAGAGCGAGCTTGGGGTGCGCCTCGAAGATTGCCGAGCACGCCGAGTAGCCGCCTGGCGAAGTCCAGTCACCGGGCTGGACCGATACGACCTTAAAGCTCTTCGGCAGTACGGACTTGAAACCTGCCTCCCGCTCACCCACGGCTACATAGCCCGGCGTACCGGTGATGATGGCGACCTGGCCGCCCTTCGGATCTGCCTTGAGCGCCATCTGGCCAGCTAGAACCCCGGCGTGAACCTCGTTTTCGTCGATTTCGTACGCCACGCCTGGGTAGACCGGCTTCGGCCCCTTCCCGGCGTACCCATGGACGAGCATGACCGGGATCTTGGCAGCGTTGGCTTCCTTGATCATCTTGATCGTCGGGCCTGGGTCGATGACGTCGATGATTATGCCCGAGACGTGCTCGGCGATCAGGTCCTGCACGTCCGCTTCCTGTGTCGTCACCGTCAACTTGCCATCCAGTACCACGACCTTCACGTGGTCAGCTGCGCCCATCTTCCTGACGCCGTTCGCGATCCCGACGGGGAAAGGCGCGTTTAGGCCTTCACTGGCGAGCCCGACCGTCAGTTTGCTGGCTGCCTCGCGGGCCGTCGCTGCCACAGGGCTCTTCGAGGTTGCGGCAGTTGCGGGCATCGTTCCCGTCCCCAGGCCGAACACCAAAGTGCCGGCGACGGCGACAATTCCTTTACCTTTGTTGCTCAATGCACTTCTCCTCTCATGTACCGGCACGCGCCGGCCTAGCGCCTCGGCGCACGTCCGAAACGGCTCACCAGAAGTGGCCCCCGGCGACGCGCCCGTGTACCATCTACCCCTTTCACTGCACGACCAGCCAGCTGGCCAGCTAGACAATCGATTGTCTGAACATGATAGAGCGGCAATCCGCCGAGCGCAAGCCACTTGGGGCTCGATTTGGCGCTAGCGGTAGTTTCCGGGCTAGCTGACCCAGCACCCTGACCGCGTTCCGCGCGGGATTTGCAAAAATAGGCCACTACCAGCGCGTTTGCCCAGGTCAGATGCTTGCCCTGGGGTCCCGGTTGGTGTATTACCTAGAACGTGGCCTCGATCATAGGAAAGAAGCAGGGCGGCAGGACCTATTACTACTTGGTCGAGCCCGCTCGGGTAGGCGGCAAGCCCCGGATCGTCTCCCAGCGCTACCTCGGCCCGGCCGAGGAGGTCATCTCCCGTCTGTCGGGGAGCGGGCCGGGGGAGCCGGACCGCACCCGCCACCTCGCCTTCGGGGACCTGGCGGCGGTCTGGTCGGTGCTCGAGCGCATGCGGGTCGCCGAGATAGTCGACGAGGTGGTGGGAGAGCGCCGCAGTGACGCTGCCGCTTCGGTCGGGACCTACATCGCCCTGGCGGTGGCCAACCGGGTCGTCGACCCCTGCTCCAAGCGGAAGTTCTCCGAGTGGTGGCGCACGACCGCCGGCGACCGCTGGGTGAAGGTGACCCCCTCGGCGCTCGACCCCCGGCGCTTCTGGGACGCCATGGACCTCGTCCCCAAAGAGCAGCTGAAAGAGGTCGAGCGGCGCGTCGTCGCCCACGTGGTGGCAGAGCTCGGCATCGCGCTGGCGGGGTTGGTGCTCGACATGACCAATTTCGCCACCTACATAGACAGCGCCAATGACCGGGCCCCGATCGCGCAACGTGGCCATGCCAAGCAGAAGAGGGCAGACCTGCGCCTGGTCGGCTTGGGGCTCGTGGTCTCCACCGACGGCGCCGTACCCCTCGTCTCCTCGGCCTACCCGGGGGACAAGCCCGACGTCACCCAGTTCCCCGAGCTCGTGGAGGAGCTGGTCGCCCGCTTCGGCGCCCTCGAGGGCACAGAGGGGGAGGCCGAGGAGCGGCTCACATTGGTCTTCGACGCCGGCCAGAGCTCGGAGGGCAACTACGAGCTCCTCGACGGCTCCCCGCCGCTCCACTTCGTCGGCTCTCTCCCGCCTTCTGGCCACCCGGACCTCCTCGCCGTGCCGAAGGCCCGCTACCGGGCCGTGGACAGGGCGCGCTTCCCCGGCCTCAGGGCCTTCGAGGCCGAAAAGGTTGTCTACGGCAAGGCCCGCCGCCTCGTGGTCACCCACTCCGAGGGCCTCCACGAAAAGCAGTCCCGGGGCTTCGACCAGACCCTCGCCAAGGCCGAGCGCCAGCTTTCGGAGGTGGCCGCCCGCCTCTCGCGCGGCAAGGCCCGCAAAGCCAGGGAGAAAGTCGAGGCGGAGGTGGCCGAGATATTGAAGCCCCGTTGGCTCACCCGCGTCGTCTCCACCGAGCTTTCTGGTGAAAAGCCTGACGAGGTGCGGCTCGAATGGGCCACCGACCCCAAGGCCCGGGCCAGCCTCCTAGTACATCACGAGCAAGCTCCGGCGCCCTCCGTGCCACCGTCGCGTAGTAGGGGTCTAGGCGGAGCTGCTCGAAGTGCGAGACGCTCTCAAGCTCTGCAGGCAGCGCGCCCGGCGCCAACGTGCCCCCGTGCCAGCAGGCAAGCACCTCACCCAGCCTGTTCGCCACCCACGTACGTTGTTCGCCGCTCAACAACAGCCGCTTCCAGTCACTCCACCCGGCTGGTGCCATCTCCACTGTCAGGCTGTGCAGCCGGGCGTCCCGGTCCACCAGGTGCGGCACAACGCCCGGTGTCAAGCCTTCGGCAAGTTCGAGCGCCGCCGCCTCAACCATTGCCCGCTCCTCGGGCGCGTACCATTCTTCTTCCACGCGCAGCTTCGCCAGTGCCTGCTTCACCACGAGGTCCCTCTCCCCGTTGCGGACGGCGAGCACGATATTGCTAACGCCGCCGCCCAGGACTTCCACTTCTACAAGCCGAGCGTCACGTAGGACCCCACGCCCGACCAGGTACGCCACCACGCTCCCGGCGCCCAGCACAATGTTGGGAGGCAAAGACGTTTGTGGCTGCACCTCACGCCTTGCGGAAGGGGCCGATCGCGTCGAAGTCGAACTGGATCCCATGACCAGGATCCTCCGGAGGGTGGAACCTGCCTTCTTGGACGGCGATCCCCTCCTTGAGAGCGCCCAGTTCGCTGAGCGAGCCGCCCTCGACGTCCTCAACGAGAAATGCCCCAGGCAGGCAGCACAGCAGCTGCCCGGTGATCTCCATCATGAAGTGCGGCGCAAGGGGCACGTTCCAAGCACTGGTCACCGCAGCTATGTCGAGAAATGGCGTGATCCCCCCCACCCGGGCCACGTCGGGCTGCGCGTAGTCGCACGCTTCCAAGGCAAGATAGCGGTTGAAATCGTACGCTGTGTAGAGGTTCTCGCCAACGGCGATCGGCACCGGAGAGGCTGCCCGCAATTTCGCATGGCCGAGCGTGTCGTCCGAGACGAGCGGCTCCTCCATCCAGGTGAGATCGAACTCCTCGAGCTGGCGGCACGCTCGCAAGGCCCCCGTGACGTCCCAGCCCTGGTTCGCGTCGACCATGAGCGGGCGAGCCCCGATTATCTTGCGCACTCTCGCCACCCGACGCCGGTCCTCTTCGATGCTAGGGGAACCGACCTTGATCTTCACCGCTTCGTAGCCCCGTCCCACCCATCGCCGGACCTCCTCCTCGAGCTCCTCGATCGACATGTTCAAGTCGATCCCGCTGGCGTAGGCCTGGACCGTCTCCCGCCACCGCCCGAGCATGCCTGTCAGGGAGCTCCCCAGCTGCTTGCCCAGAAGATCCCAAAGGGCGATGTCCACGGCCCCTAGGGCCGTAGTGGTGAGCCCGCCCCCACCCGCGTCATGCAGGGCGCGCCACAGCTCATGCCAGCGTGGCCGGGGAGCCGCTTCTTTGCCCATGAGGCGCGGAACGATCTCGCTCTCGACCAGGGACACGATTGCCCGGCCCCCAACGCCCGCAGTCCACGAAAATCCGTCACCCACGATCCCTTCCTCTGAGGTGAGACGGACGATGACGACCTCGATCTCTGAGGCCTGGTGCGTCTGGTCGCCCCACGCTCGCCCGAGGGGGAGCCCGTACAGCGCCACAGATGCTTCTTCGATACGCGCCATGTCGCTCAGCTCAGCCGGTAGACGCGCTCGGCGGTCTTGGAGAAGAGCTGCTCGCGCTCTTGCTGGGACAGTGGGGCAGTCACCTCGTCGAAGGCGTTGAAGAGCGAAGAATACCCAGAATACAGTTTGTCCACCGGAAAGTTGCTGGCAAACATGGCACGCTCGCAGCCAAATAGATCGACGGCACCGAGCACGTAGGGCCGGATCGACTCGGCGGTCCAGCTATGGTCGGTCATCCCAAGGCCAGAGATCTTCACTGTGACGTTCGGTGCCTTGGAGAGCCCCGACATGCCCGCCCGCCAGTACTCGAACGCTTCTCGGTCCCGCCCGAGAGGCATCCCGGTGTGGTTGAGCACGATCTGCACGCCGGGGAACTGCATGGCGAGTTGCGTAGCGTCGTGCATCTGGTGCGGGTAGAGCTGGAGGTCAAAGGAGAGCTGCAAGCGCTCGAGAGCGGCGAAGCCTTTGCGCCAGGCCGGGCTCGTCAACAGATCCGGTTGTTGGGTGAAAGTCAGCGCCCGCTCCTCATGCCAGTTGACGATGTGGCGCACCCCGCGCACGTTACGGTAGTTGACCAAGCGCTCAAGTTGCTCCTCGGCGTCGGGGTTATCGAGAAAGGCCCGAGCGACGATGGCGTGGGGGTAGCCATGCTCATCCGCTATCCCTTGGAGCCAAGCGACCTCGGCGACTGGGTCGGCGGGACCCGCCTCTATGTGAACGGAGCGCCGGACGGGCAGCCCGTTTACGTCTGCAAGAAAGTCACTCAGGAGGTAGTCGCGACGGATCGAAGTGTCGTCGCCGTGAACTTGCAGCGCGCCGGCAGATTCTTGGAGCCACGGGTAATGGTTCGACAGGTCCCACAGGTGGTGGTGCGCATCGGTAATATCAAAGGCTAGCATGACGAAAGCTTAGCCTCGGGTAAAAGCCGTTTACCCAATGCCGCTGTGGGCCTCCTCCCGCTCACACTTCCGCCTCTTCTCGCCCATACGCGAGCAGTAGGGCGAGAATGACGACGCCGTAGAGGATACTCTGACCGTAAGTCGGCATGTCCACCGCCTCTAGGACGCTAATAAGCGCAACCAGGCTGATTGACCCGGCTACGACGCCGAGGTAATGCCCTCGACCACCGAGTATGTAAACCCCCCCGATCACCACCGCAGCGATCGATTGGAAAAGGTACGGGTCGCCCAAGCCGAGTGAGGACTGCCCAGTAATGCCGAGGAGCGCCACGCCCGCCAGCGCCGCGAATAACCCGCAGAGCGCGTAAACGGCGACGGTAACAAGGCGGACGGGAACCCCAGATAGCTGGCTTGCGGTCGGGTTGTTGCCGACCGCGTAAATTCTCCGCCCAAAGGTCGTCATGCTCAGGATGACGCTGACCATGATCACGACCGCTGCCCATACGAACAGCCCAGTTGGTATGCCGAGCAGGCGCCCGGCTATCGCGCTTTGAACTATCGGAGGCGCCGAGTCTGCGCACGCGGAACAGGTGAAGCCGTTCGTTAAGCCGATGGTGAGACCTTCGACGACCCCGTTCATGCCGAGCGTCATGACGACTGCGGGAACGGACAGGTAGACGATGGCAAGGCCATTTACGACACCAACGCCGAGCCCCATGCCGAGTGCAGCCAGAATGGCGAAAAGTGCCCGGCTTTGCAGGCCGGTCGACAACACCACAACCAGAACGGACGCGCCGTTCAAGACGTAGGGCACAGAAAGGTCAATGCCGCCGACCAAGATCACAAACGTCTCTCCAGCGGCCACCAGGCCCACGAACGAAGCGACCTGAAGGATGCTCTCGATGCTATTTAGGCTGGCGAAGCCGGGGTGAACGAGCTCACCAATGACAAAAAGCGCAACCGCTGCGAGGTAAGCATACAGGACACGCAACCTCTCCCGGCTGCGCCCAAGAAAGCTTTGCCGAAACCACGCCACCGTTCGGCCCGGAAGCCCACCTGAACCCCCCACCTCTACCGTGGTCATAGCCGGCTTCTCCGCTTCAGGTAAGTGCTAATAACAAAATTCAGTACTATCGCGGCAATCAGG
>DAHWQF010000172.1:4903-6978 GCA_027334785.1 Acidimicrobiaceae bacterium | reverse complement strand
GGTCTCGGCAACTTCAATTTTGCCGCTCTGGGTTGCGTCCCACCCGGCACGCCTTTTTTCCCGGCCGCGTACCACGACGGCCCTACCTCCCTGACCGTGGCATTGCAGGGCGCCAGCGTGGTGGCCCAAGCCCTCGAGGGGGGCGCCGATCTCGGCGAGGTGGAAGCCAGGGTGAGGGCAAAGCTGGCCGAGGTCGCCGGCCCCGTGGTATCGCTGGCCAGGCGGGCCGCTGGCGAGCTCGGTGCCTGTTTCGGCGGTGCTGACCTGTCGCCGGCCCCCGACGGCGACGACAGCATCGCGGGGGCGATCGAACTGGCCGGCCACGGGCCATTCGGCGCCCCCGGCACGCTGGCGCTGGCGGCCGCCGTCACTGCCGGAGTCCGTTCGACGGGGTTACCCGGTTGCGGGTACTGCGGGCTCATGCTGCCGGTCATGGAGGACTCGGTGCTCGCGCGCCGGTGGGAGGAGGGACTCGTCGGCATGGACCAGCTCCTGGCCTGGTCGGCCGTGTGCGGCACGGGCCTCGACACCGTACCTGTGCCTGGCGACTCCCCGCCCGAGGTGCTGGCGGAGGTCGTTTGCGACATGGCCAGCCTGGCAGCCCGCCTCCAAAAGCCGTTGTCCGCCCGCTTGCTGCCCGTGCCGGGCAAGGGCGCCGGCGAACACAGCGCCTTCAGCTCGCCGTACCTGGTCAACACCCTTATAAAGCCGCTCTCCCCGCCGGCGCGGTAGGTTCACCTACATGAAGTACACCCACCTCGGCCGTACAGGCCTTTCAGTCAGCCGTTTGTGCCTCGGCACCATGAACTTCGGCCCTCTCACCGACGAGCCGACGGCGTTCGCGATCATGGACCGCGCCCAAGAGACCGGTGTCAACTTTTTCGACACCGCCAATGTGTACGGCCGGCGCCAGAGCCCTCCCGGGCAGGTGGCCGGCCAGGACGAGTCGCACGCCGGGTGGACGGAGGAGATCGTGGGCCGGTGGTTCGCCCAGGGCGGTAGCCGGCGCGAGCGGACCGTTCTGGCCACCAAGGTCTACGGCAACATGACTGACTGGCCCAACGACAGCCGCCTGTCGGCGCTCAACATAAAAAGGGCTTGCGAGGCCTCGCTGCGCCGGCTCCAGACCGACTACATCGACCTCTACCAGATGCACCACATCGACCGGGGCACTCCTTGGGACGAAATCTGGGAGGCAATGGAGGTCCTCCGCCACCAGGGCAAGATCCTCTACGTCGGTTCGTCCAACTTTGGCGGCTGGCACATCGCTCAGGCCCAAGAATCTGCCAAGGCGCGCAACTTCCTTGGCCTCGTGAGCGAGCAGTCGCTCTACAACTTGATCGTGCGCGACGTCGAGCGAGAGGTGCTGCCGGCTGCCGAGTTCTACGGGCTCGGCGTCATCCCCTGGTCACCGCTCCAAGGTGGCCTCCTCGGGGGCGCGGCTCGCAAGGCCCGCGAGGGCAAGCGCCGAGCCGAAGGCAGGTCGAAAGAGACGCTGGAGGCCAGGCGTGCCCAAGTCGAAAGCTACGAGGATTTCTGCGACGAGCTAGGTGCCGAGCCGCCGACGGTCGCGCTGGCCTGGCTGCTCACCCGACCGGCCGTGGCCGCGCCCATCATTGGGCCTAGGACGCCAGAACAGTTCGAAAGTGCGCTCGCTGCCGTTGACTTGGACCTGGACGACAAGTCCCTCGCCCGCCTGGACGAGATTTTCCCCGGTTACAAGACGTCGCCCGAAGACTACGCCTGGTAACGACGGGGGAAAACGAGCCTTGGGAGGAGCGCCGGCGACCGCCGGCAGGCAATTTTGTTGCCGGCGCCTGCTGCCAAGTTGCCGAGGGCCCAGAAGTGGGGTTTGGCGCGCCCGTAACTAAGCTGCCAGAGCGATGAAGGCAGCGTCGTCGCTGGTAGTAGGGCTCGGTGCGCTCGAGGCTGCTGAACGAGCGGCGGGCGAGGTCCTGGAGGAGCTCGGGGGCGGGGCCGATTTGGTCATCGTGTTCGCCAGCAACAGCTACTGGGACGAGGCGGGGTCGTTGCTCGGCAGGCTGCGCGCCACGCTCGGCTCTGTGCCCCTCATC
>DAHWQF010000172.1:0-4893 GCA_027334785.1 Acidimicrobiaceae bacterium | reverse complement strand
GCGAGGTCGAGGAGGGGCCTGCCGTTTCGTTGTGGGTGGCCAACGGTTTCCCCGAGCCGGTCGAGACATTTGCCGTCGAGTACCTGGCCACGGCGAGCGGGGGCCTCTTCGCCGGTCACCGCTTCGAGGCAGGAGGCGGCCCCTACTTGGTCTTCAGTGACCCCTTCAGCCTTCCTCTGGAGGAGCTCCTCTTGCACCTAAACACCAACGTCCCGGGCGCCCTGGTCGCTGGCGGTGTGGCGAGCGGAGGGTTGCAGCGGCGGCGCTCGGAGCTGTTCTTGGACGGGGAGGTCCTCCACGAAGGGGCAATCGGGGCACACCTGCCCGGCGGCCAGGCCGACCTCTTGGTCTCCCAGGGGTGCCGGCCACTCGGCAACCCCTACACGGTGACCAAGGCGGACGGCCGCATGGTGGTCGAGGTCGGGGGTCGTCCAGCCTACGAACGGCTAGAGCGGCTGGTGGCTGACATCCCCGAAGCCGAACGCGCCCTGCTGGCGGGCGGAGGCCTGCTCCTCGGCGTCGCCATGGACGAGTACCGCGACCGGCAGGGCCGGGGCGATTTCTTGGCGCGCGGGGTGCTCGGGGTTGACCCTGAGACCGGTAGCGTCCTTGTGGCCGGTGAAGTCGAGGTGGGGCAGACGGTCCAGTTCCTGGCCCGGGATGCCGCCTCTGCCGAACAGGACCTCGGGGACGCCCTGGAGCGCGAGGTGGTCGCGCTGGCGGGCCGGGAGCCAGCCGGCGTATTGCTGTTCACGTGCAACGGGCGCGGCTCGCGCCTTTTCCTCAAGGCGGAGGTCAGGGTGCCCCGCCCTCGGACAGGGCAGTCTGGCTCAAGCGCTCTGCTAGCTTTTCCAAAACCGGGATGGCTGCCGAAACTGCTCGGCGCTCGGGCTCTTCGAGCTCTTCGAGCAACCGGGCGAGGGCGCTAGAGCGTTCTGAACGGACGCGCTCCAACAACGTGGCGGCTTTGTTGGTCGCTTCGACTCGCCGGGCCCTTCTGTCGTGTGGGTCGGCTCGCGTGCGCAAGAGCCCCGCCTCTTCGAGCTTGGGCACAAGGCGCGACACCATGGTCGGGTTGAGCCCGCAAAACGAGGCAAAGTCCGACATCCTGGCTGGTCCGCGTCGCGCCGCTACCACCAGCATGTCCACCTCGGTGGGGGTGAGCGCGCCGGCCGCGGCCGTGGGCCCGAGCCGCCGCGACATCTTGGACACGGCGATACGGAGCCGGGCAGCTTCGGTGGCCCTGGGCTCGTTGGCGCGAGCCGGTGCCGTGGCCGCGGTGGCCCCGGTCTTCGCGGTGCTGCTCACGCCACCAACCTACTGCTTGCTTGACGGCAAGCATTCGATTTCGGGGGAGGTGCCTGGTGCGCGCTAGGACGGGGGGCTTGAGTGGGGCGTCGTCAGTGGGCGACAAGCGGCTGGGGGGCCTCGGCGCCGCCGCCTGCGGGCTGGCCCTCACGCCCGTCGGGGACGAGGTAGACAAGAGGAGCCATACAGGCCAGGAGCGCAGCCAGCACGAAGAACGACTTGCCCAGGGTGGCGGCCTCGTGGCCCGTGTGCGCGGCGAGGGAGGTGGCCAGGGCGATGCCGATGATCGCTCCACCTTGGCGGGCGGCCCCTCGTAGGCCGGTTATGGCGCCGACGTCGTCAGGGGCCAATTCGATCGAAGCGTTGTTGGCGGCCGGCGCCGAGAGCCCGGTGCCAAGGCCAGTCAGGGTCGCGCCGGCGGCCAGCCACAGGTAGGGCGAGACCCCAAGGGGAGGCGAGGCGATCACGGCGAGGCCGCCGGCTATGAGCGCTATGCCGCCGATGATGGGCAACCGGTAGCCGGTTCGGTGGATGAGCCAGGAAGCCGAGACGGCGAGCAAGATCTCGCCAATGGCCCGCGCGGTAAGGAGGGTCCCGGCCGAGAGAGGGGAAAGCCCGTAGCGGTCTTCGGAAAACAGCGGAACAAGTGACCCGAAGCCGATGGCACAGGCGCCCCCACACCAAGTTGATGGCATTGGTGGCCGCGAAGGCGCGGCCCCGCAGCAGGTGGAGCGGGATGAGCGGGTCTTCGGAGCGAGCGCAATGGCGGAGGAACGCCCAGCCGCTCGCGAGCGATAAGGCGAAGGGGAAAGCGAAGCCCGGGGAAGTGACCCCGGCCCCGCGGTTGCCGAGGTCGGTCACTGCCATCATGATGCCGAGCACGGCCGCCCCCATGAGCAGCGCCCCGAGCACGTCAGGGCGCGCCGGGCGGCGCTCGGACTTGGGGAGGTAGCGCCAGGCGAGGAGGGTGAAGGCTGCGCCGATGGGCACGTTGACCAGGAACAGGCCCCGCCAGCTCCAGGTGGCCAGGACTATCCCGCCGGCTATAGGCCCGACCAATGCCCCGAGCGGGAAGATGCTCGAGAAAAGGCCTAGGGCCCGGTGGCGGTGCTCGCCAAAGGTGTCCATCACGATCCCGCTCGCGGAAGGCATGAAGGCGGCCCCGCCCACTGCCTGGATGACTCGCAGGCCGATTAACATCCCGATGTCGCTCGAGAGGCCGCAGAGCAAAGAGCTGCCAGTGAACAACACGGCGGCGACGAGGAACACCTGCTTGCGGCCAAAGGTATCGGCAACCCTGCCCGCTATGGGCATCGCCACCACCAGCCCGAGCTGGTAGGCGGTCATGGCCCAGGCGGCCCAGTTGATGCTCGTACCGAGGGCATGGCGCAGCGTCGGTAACCCAGTCGACACGATCGTGCCGTCGAGCGACGACATAAAAAGGGCCATCGAGACGACCGCGAACAGCAACCACGGAGGCCTCCCAGCCCTCGCCGGCGCTTCCGTCTCGATGCTGGTCACCTGCACTGCCTCCTCGTGCGCCGGCACGAACAGACCACCAATCGCGCCAGAGCGCGGCGACCCGAAAAAACCGGCGACGTGTCTCGACACCGTCCCGGCTATAGGGTACCCGACGGTCGGGGCTGGAGCAATCGTTTTTTCAGGGAAGGTCTCCCCACAGCGGCTGCCGCCAGCGGCCTCGCCTCTCCGCCAGCAGGTTGCCTCTCCGCCGGCGGCCCGGCGGCCTTCTCGGAGGCCTCAGGCGCTCTTGGGAGGAGCAGTGGAGGAGCGCAGGACCAGCTCGGGCTTGGGTTCGCGGACCACTATGTCCTGCGCGGGCTTACCACCGAGTTGGTCGATGAGCGAGCGCACCGCCTGGAGGCCCACTTGGTAGTAGGGCATCTTGACGGTAGTGAGCGCCGGCCAGGTGTGCTCCGCCACCCACTCGTCGTGGTAGGCGACCACCGAGATCTCCGAGGGGACGTCGACACCGAGCCGGCGCAGGGCGGTCAGCGCGCCGATGGCGCCGTTGACGTTGGCGACGACCACGCCGGTGGGCCGGGGGTCCGTGCCGAGCAGGCTCTCCATGGCGCGCGCCGCTGCGTCAGGCGAGTAGCCCATCCTGCGCACCATGCTCTCGCGCCGGCGGAGGCCCGCCTCATGGAGGGCGAGGGCGTAGCCCTGCTCACGCCGGCGGGCGATGTCACTGTGGGGGACACCCCCGATCAGCGCGATGCGCTTGTGGCCGAGCGAGATCAGGTGCTCTGTGGCCAGCCTGGCGCCGGCGACGTCGTCGAGGATCACCGACCCCCGCCGGCCGGGAGTGCGTGACGTGACGAGCACCACCCTCGCGTCGTTGGCCACGAGGCTCTCCAGGGCCTGGTCAGAAAGGTCGTCATGACGCTGCAGAACGAAGCCGTCGACCCGCCCTTCGCCCACCAGGCGGCGGAGGGTGTCGCTACCAGCCGTTATGGTGTCTGCGAGGCCTATCAGCAGCGTATAGTCCGCCTCCTCGGCCGCCTCGGTGGCGCCGGCGAGGAGGTCGTCGAAAAGCGGGCTGCTCACGTTGGGGGTGATGAGCGCCAGAGCCTTGGACCGCGCGAGCCGTAGGGCCCGCCCGGCGTAGTTGGCCGTGTAGTTGAGCTCCTTGGCGACTTGGAGCACGCGCTGGCGGGTCTCCTCGCGGGCGCGGACAGTGGGGTCCCCGTTCAAGACGCGCGAGACGACCGAGACAGAAACACCTGCCTGGCGGGCGATCTCGGTCAGCTTGGCCATGGCACTTGGTGCCCTTGCTTAGGGCTGCCCCCGCCAGGACCATCCGCTGGTTGCGCGGCTCGAAGAGGGCAACCCTGCGCATGGGGCGAGAGGCGTGCAACCGGGCGAGATGGCCTGTCGTGGCACTAGCTACCCCTTCACGGACCCGGCGGTGAGCCCGGAGGACACCGCTTTGCGGAAGATGATGACGAGCGCGGCGATCGGCACTGTGGCCAGCACACTGGCGGCAAAGTAAGCACCGTAGGGCACCGTGAACTGAGCTCCGAACGAAGCGATCCCTACCGGGATGGTCTTCTTCCCGAAGTCGAACGAGAGCGCCATCAAGAACTCGGTCCAGGCCGCGGTGAAGGTGAAGATGCCCGCAGTGAAGATGCCGGGCGTCACCTGGGGTACGAGGATCTGCACCAGCGTCCGCAGCGCCCCGGCGCCGTCGATGCGGGCGCTCTCTTCCATCGACCTCGAGATGCCGAGGAAATAGTTGCGGAGGATCCAGATGGCGAAGGGCAGGTTGAACGCGGTGTAGGGGAGGATCAGTGCCTGGTAGGTATTGAGCCAACCGATGGTACGCATCACGACGTACAAGGAAGGGACCACTGCGATAGTCGGGAACACCGAGATCATGAGAAGGGTCACCATAACGGGGTACTTGCCCCGGACGGGCAGGCGCCCGAGCGCGTAACCGGCCAGGGTCCCGAGCATGAGCACCAGGGCCGTCGAGCAAGTGGCTACGACGAACGAGTTCAAGATGAAACCGCCGAAGCCATCGCTGAACGCCTGGTTGTAGCTCGAGGTTGCAATGGGGATGGGGAA
>DAHWQF010000171.1 GCA_027334785.1 Acidimicrobiaceae bacterium | reverse complement strand
CGTCTCCGCCTCGCTCCAGCCGTCGCACTCGAGCGGCCTCGTCGCTCGGGTCAAGGTCCCCTCCGAACTGGTCGAGGAACCCCCAGTCGACCTGCCCCAGGTCCCGGCGGCGCAGCCGGCGCCGGCACTCTCCTACGACCCGGGGCCGCTCTCCCCTGCCGACCTGGCGTCTGCCTTCGAGCCCGCGCCCCTGGCCTCTACCGGCCCGGCTCCGGCCTTCGAGCCTGGCTACGCCGCCCTGCCGGACAGCGCGCCCGCCTACGATCCCGCGCCGCTCGCGTCTGCCCACCTGGCGCCGGCGTCCGAGCCCGCTGCCCTCGCCTCGACAGGCGCGACGCCAGCGTTTTCACCAGCGGCCCTCGGCCACGAGCCGGGACCACCCTCCTACGGCTCGGATGCCCTGGTAGGTGCGCTGGCCGAACCGGCCCGTGCCGCTGCACTGGCACCGGACCTCGGCCCTCTCTCTCCTCTCGCCCGCGCCCTCGCTGACCCCGAACCCCGCCAGCTCGCCGGCCAGGGTGACACCCCTTCTCCCGACGACGGAGTGGGCCCCGCTGCCCAGGCCCGCACCACTGCCGACGCCCTCCGCAAGCTCACGCGCCGGGTGCCCGGCGCGGCGCTCGGCGAAGAAGACGGCACGCTCCGGCGCGACACGCCGGCAGCGCCCAACGTTGACGCGAGCGTAGTCAGAAGCGCCCTCTTTCACTACCTCTCGACCACCAACAGGTCAAACGGAACGGAGCACAACCAACCATGAGCACCGGCACCCTGAGCAACGACGTACGCAACTTCAACTGGTTGCTGGACAACTTCGTCGAGACGAGCGCGGGCGTGTGCGACGCCGTCGCGGTTTCCTCCGACGGCTTGCTCATGGCCATGTCCCGCACCTTGGACCGGGCCGGCGGCGAACGCGTGGCCGCCATCATCTCCGGCCTCGTCGGCCTCTCCCGCGGGGCATCGAAGGCCTTCGGGTGGGAACCGGTCCACCAGATCATCGTCGCCATGCAGGGCGGTTACCTATTTGTCTCGTCCATATCTGACGGCAGCAGCCTCGGCGTCGTGGCCAACACTGGCTGCGACATCGGCCTCGTGGGCTACCAAACCAGCCTCCTCCTGGAAAGGATCGGCGCCCTCCTTTCTCCTGCGCTGATCGCGGAGCTTCGCGCCCAAGTCCTCTCGAGCTGATACCAATGAGCACCTCCGGAACCCAAGCGCACACGAGCCTGGTCCGCCCGTTCATTTTGACCGGCGGCCGGACCGCCGCGGCGCTGCGCTGGGAGGCCCTGGTCGAGGCCGTGCCCGAAGCAACCGGGCAAGCGTGGGCCTCCGAGCAACAAGCCCTGCTCGCACTCTCCGACAACCCCACATCCATCGCAGAACTGTCGGCGCACCTGCACCTGCCTACTCAGGTCGTAGCCGTCATCGTGAGCGACCTCTTGGACGCCGGCGCCGTGCGCGTCCACCAGACCGACCCCGTCGAAATCCAACTGTCCGCCCTCACGAGGATGATCGAACGTGTCCGTTCCCTCTGAAGCTCGCAACCGCCACGTGACGGCGGCCAAATTTGTGATAGCCGGCGGCTTCGGCGTCGGCAAGACCACCTTTGTCGGTGCCATCTCCGAGATCGAGCCGCTCAACACCGAGGCCGCCATGACCGTCGTCGCCACCGGGGTGGACAACCACCTCGGGGTGGCACAGACGGCCAAGACCACCACCACCGTGGCCATGGACTTCGGCCGGCTCACGGTGGACGAGTCGCTCGTCATGTACCTGTTCGGCGCGCCGGGGCAAGGCCGTTTCACCTTCATGTGGGACGACTTGGTGAACGGCGCCCTCGGTGCCGTCGTACTGGTCGACACCGAGCGCGTGGAAGAATGCTTCGCTGCGATCGACTACTTCGAGCAAAAGACCCTCCCGTTCGTGGTCGGCGTCAACTGCTTCGACGGGACGCCCCGCTACGATCTCGACGAGGTCCGTGAGGCGCTCGGCATCGCACCTCGCGTCCCTGTGCTGGAGATGGACGCCCGCGACAAGACCTCCTGCCGGGACACCCTCTTGGTCTTGCTGGAGCTCCTCGTCTCCCGCCTCGCTGCCGCCTCGCCGGCCACGACCGCGGCTTCGCTCTAGGGAGGCCGGTAACCCGCCGGCGGGGCGGCGGCTTCTCGCCGGCGGCGCGGCGGCTTCTCGCCGGCGGCGCGGCTCGCCGGCGGGGCGGCGCCGGCGGTTTCTCGCCCTCTTTCTCGGTGCGATCTGGCCTTCTCGGTGCACCGTACGGTCTCATAGGGACGTAAACCGCGCCCGATTGGCAAAAACGCACCCAGTTTGTCCGCGACCGATGCTTCTGGGCGCGCCCTGCCGCTTCTGGGCGCGCCCTGCTGCTTCTGGGCGCGCTCTGCTGCTTCTGGGTACCCTCTGCGTCGCCCCAGACCCTGCCAAAGGCCGCACAAGACCCCACACACCCGCAAACGCACTACTCGCCCCGCCAACCGGCCCCCGCCAGCCCCCGCCGGCACCCCTCCCGCCCCTACCCCAGTGCTCACCAAGGGCGCCGGCAGGATCTCAGTGCGTGAGCCCGAGGTACCAGTTGACGACCGGCCCGCCGGCAAGCACCGCCAGCAACGCCCCCGCCGCCAAAAAAGTCCCGAAAGGCACCGGGGTCCGCCGGCCCGCCTTCCCCACCGCGATCAGCCCGACGCCGACCAGCGACCCGAGCACGCTCGCCACCAAGAACCCCAAAAAGGCATACGCCGCCCCCAGCCACCCCAGCCCGAAACCGATCAAAAGCGCCAGCCGGACGTCCCCGAAACCGAGGGCGTGCGGCGCCAGGTAATTGATGGCGAAGAAGAGCGCCCACGGAACGACGGCGCATATGGCAGCCACGCCGAGTCGGTCCCAGTGGTCGCCGGCGGCGCTCCCCGCCACGAACACGGCCCCCACCGCCACCAACGCCACGTACACGACCCGGCGGGGCAGCACCATGTGGTCGAGGTCGATGAACCCCAAAATGACCAGGCTCGCTGCGAGCAGCGCCTCGCCGGCCCCGGTCCACGACACCCCAAAACGCCAGCCGATGCCGGCGAACACGGCCCCGACGAGCGCCTCGATAGCCGGGTAACGGACGGAGATCGGGGCCTTGCAGTCACGGCAACGCCCACCGAGCAGCACCCAAGAGACCACGGGGACGTTGTCGTAAGGACGCACCCGCGCCCCGCACTTGGGGCACGCCGAGGGTGGGCTCACCACCGAACGCCCGTCCGGCACGCGGTAGATCGCCACATTGGCAAACGACCCCACCAGGAGGCCGAGCACGCCGAACACGGCCGCACCAGCAGCCCCCGGCCCGAGACCGCTCATGGTGCGGCCGTCCCAGTAGCTCCCATTCCACTTATTGATCGGCGCAAACGGCCACCGGGGTAAGCCTCGGAACGATCCTCGACCCCGTAAACGTGGTGCTCAGTGTAGTCAGCGCAGGCTATTGCAGCTCCGACAACGCGGCCATCACGTCATCCACCGGCACTGAACGCACCACCTCCAGGCCCCTTGGCCCGTCCAGCACGAAGGTGAGCCCGCCTCCGGTCGCCTTCTTGTCCCTGCCCATCACGTCCACGAGCTCGCCCACGTTTACGCCGGCGGGAAGGCGCGACGCCAGCCCGTAGGAGGACACCACGGCCTGGTGCTCGCCGACGCGCTCGTCCCCCACCCGCCCGAGCCGCCGGGCCAGGTGGGCGGCGAAGATGAGGCCCACGGCGACAGCCTCGCCGTGGCGGAGGTCGTAGTGGCCAACCGTCTCCAGCGCGTGGGCCAGGGTGTGGCCGTAGTTGAGGAGCACCCGGCCACCCTTTCCGCCCGCGAGGTCGGACAACTCGTGCGGGTCGGCAGAGACAAAGCGGGCCTTGCACTCCACGCAGCGGGCCACGGCCTCCTCCAGGGGCAGCTCCGCCAGGTCGGCGACCCCCAAGAAGGCGTACTTGGCCATCTCCCCGAGGCCGCTTTTGTACTCACGAGGCGGCAGCGTGGAAAGGACCTCAGTGTCGCAGATAACGCCGGCGGGCTGCCAGAAGGCGCCCACCAGGTTTTTCCCTTCGGGCAAGTTGACGCCTGTCTTCCCGCCTATCGCGGCATCCACCTGGCCCAGGAGGGTCGTGGCCACGTGGACGACGGCTACCCCCCGGTGGTAAACGGCGGCGGCGAATCCAGCCACGTCGGTCACCACTCCCCCGCCTACGCCCACCACGACATCGGCCCGGGTCAAGCGGAACTCGGCGAACCCTCGGCAAAGCTGCTCCACTGTCGATAGCGACTTCGCCTCTTCGCCCTCACCGATCATGAAAACCCGTTGCTCCCTGCCGGTGTCGACCTCGACGCCCACGCCGGCTTGGGTCACCACCGCGGACTTCTTGGAGCCCCGCGGCAAGAGCGAGGCCAGCTCGTGCCGGGCACCCGGCCCGACGAGCACCGGATAGGAACGTTCGCCGAGCTCCAAAGAAATCCGCTTCATGGTCGCCCAGACGTTAGCTCAGCTGAGCGGCGGCCGCGAGTTTGGCAGCGACTATGTCAGCCACTTCTTCGGGTGAAAGGGTGTCCACATCGACAATGAGGTCCGCCACTTCTTCATAGAACGGGCGCCGCTCGGCGACGAGCTTGTCCATGGTCTCTAAGAGCTCGCCGTCCTCACGACCGAGCACCGGGCGCCCGTCTGCGCTGCCAACCCGCGCCGCGAGCGTCGCCGGCCGCGCCCGCAACCAGACGACCATGCCCAGCCTGCGCAGGGCTCTGCGGTTGCGTTCCCGCAACACAGCGCCGCCTCCCACGCTCACGACGGTCGGCGCGGGGAGGAGCACGAGCGACTCGATAGCGCTCGATTCGGCGTCCCGGAAAGCCCGTTCCCCGCGCGCGGCGAACAACGCCGGCACCGACATCCCAGCCTTCTCCTCGACAATGTGGTCGGTGTCCAACGCACGGCAACCCAACCGGGCTGCGAGCACCCCGGTGACGGAGGTCTTGCCGGCGCCCATCATGCCAATGAGCACGACGCTTCGAGCAAAATTGCCGGCGGGGTCCAACGTGCTCAGGAGCCAAACCGGCGTTTGATGTCCCGCACCTCGGCCTCTAGCTGGTCGAGGCGCGCGTTGACGCTCGCAAAGCCGTTGGTCGTGTCCTCCCGCAAGCTGTCGACCTCCCCACGAAGGCCCCCAAGTTCACCGTGAAGGCCCCCAAGTTCACCGTGAAGGCCACCAAGTTCACCGTGAAGGCCACCGATTTCACCGTGAAGGCCCCCGATTTCACCGCCGAGGTCGGCAACTTCACCGCGGAGGTCGACAACTTCACCACGGAGGTCGACGATCACCGCGCGAAGTTCGGAGAACCCCTCGCGCACCAGATTCATGAGCTCGCCCAGCACCGTCGTCATACGCTCGACGAACTCACCGGTCAGCGCCATCAGCTGAGAGAGGTCCCGTCGCTGTTCGGCCACGGCATCTATCAGCGCGGCCATCTGCGAGCTGAGCAGCTGTATGTGCTGGCCCTGCTCGGCCACGGCATCTATCAGGGCGGCCACCTGGGAGGTGAGCAGCTGTATGTGCTGGCCCTGCTCAGCCACGGTAGCGCTGAGAACCTCGATCTGGTGGGTGTTCTGAGCGACCGCAGCGGTGAGGGCCTCGATCTGGTGGGTATGTTCGGCGACGGTCGCGGTGAGGGCCTCGATCTGGTGCGTGTGCTGCGCGACGGTCGCGGTGAGGGCCTCGATCTGGTGGGTGTTCTGAGCAACAACCCCGGTGAGCGCCTCTATCTCGGTGCCCTGACG
Source organism: Acidimicrobiaceae bacterium (assembly GCA_027334785.1). Lineage (GTDB taxonomy): Bacteria > Actinomycetota > Acidimicrobiia > Acidimicrobiales > Palsa-688 > JAJZYO01. The sequence goes on along the minus strand of DAHWQF010000171.1, from coordinate 1,175 downwards.
CTCCACGGCCGCGGTTAGACGCTCGACCCGCTCGGGCAGCGCCAGCAGCTCCCCGGTCAAGACCTCCCGCCGCACCTGCTCACGGAAGGCCGGGTCGCTACGCAGCGTCTCTAGGAACCTGGTCCGCTCGGCCTCGTCCATCGTCGTCATGCTACCTCCCCTCGGGGGCTGGCCAGCCCCGTTATGCCTGCTAAGGAGGGGCGCTCGCCGGCGCCCCCGAGGCGCCGGCCGGGCCGGCGAACGCCGGGCGGGCGCTGACCCGACGCTACAACGGCCCTGTGACGACGCTCCCCCGCCGGCCCGCCCGGCCAGGAGGTGCCGCGAGCGCAAACAACGCCGGCGCAGGAGGACAGCGGTCGCGGTAGTGGCGTCTTCGCTCCCGGCCGCTCAGCCGGGCTGCGTCTCCTCGGCCTGGCGCGCCTCGCCCGGTAGCCGAGCCAGCTTGCGCGCCACCAGGTCACGCACGTCACAACTGACCAAGTCGAAGCCGACCTGCCGGGCCGCGACAGCATAGGCCGCGTCGTAGACCGAGATGCCCTGCTCGCCCGCCAGCACGATCGCGCTCGCCACCAGTGCGCTGTCGGCTCGCACGAGGCCCCCGTCGCCGGCCACAGCGCTTACCCTCTCACGCAAGCGGTGCGCTGCTGCCTCGTCCCGCCACGCCCTGACGGCCACGTTGGACACCTCGTAGTAGGCGAGGTCGAGGGTGGCGATCGCACTCTTCGCCCCGAGAAGCCGCACCGCGTCCTCGTGGTTCACGTCCTCGGCGTCCTCGCTGGCCAGGAAGACGCTCGCGTCCACGAACCAGGACGCCACAACTAGGGCCGGTGCGCCTTCACCAACTCCGCCACGCCACCGCCGCGACGCTTTGCCGGCCCGCGCAGCCGGTCGATCTCAGCCATGCGGCGGGCTCGGGCGGCGCTCTTCTTGCTCAGGGCCTCGTCCGCCAGTTCCCGAAGCAGCCCGCTCCGGGTGGTGCCGCGACGCCGCGCCTCGGCGTCGACAGCCCGGAGGAGGTCATCGGGGAACGAGACCATGACCTTGGCCACCCAGGCAGTATACCCAGTATTGCCTCTCTCCTCGCCCCCGCCCGGTGCAAAGAGGTGAGCGCCTTATCCCTGCAGGCTCGCCACGTAGCCGTCCCTGTTGCGGACGACCTCGGCCACCGAGTCCCC
>DAHWQF010000170.1 GCA_027334785.1 Acidimicrobiaceae bacterium | reverse complement strand
CGGGCCGCGCTCGCTGCCGCCGCCAGGCGGGCAGAGGCCGAGAGCGCCACGGCACGTCCCGCCGGCAGGGCGGCTTGAGGCCGTGAGCTAGCTGGCCGAGTCTCGGTAGTACCCTTCGCTCGATGAGCTCGCTGGCCGAAGCGCTCGGGTACCCGCCGGGGGCCAAGCTGGTCATCATCACCGCCGACGACCTCGGGCTGTCGTACGCGGCCAACGCCGCCGTCTACGAGTCCCTGCGCGCCGGCGTGGCGACCTCGGCCGGCCTTGTGGTGCCAGGCCCATGGGCCCGGCAAGCCGCGGCGAGCTACCGAGGTGAGGACGTAGGGGTCCACCTCACGCTCAATGCCGAGTACGACCTTTACCGCTGGGGCCCGGTCACCCACGCGCCGTCCCTGCTCGACGGCGATGGCGGTTTCCCGAGGACCCTCGTCGATCTCTGGGAGCACGCTGACATCGACGAGGTCCGAAAGGAGTGCCGCGCCCAGATAGAGCGGGCCATCTACTGGGGCTTCGACGTGAGCCACCTCTCGGCCCACATGGGAGCCATGGAGCTGCGCCCGGAGTTCTTCGACGTGGCCTTGGAGTTAGCGAGCGACTTCCGCCTGCCGCTCCGCCTCGCCGGCGCGGAGCACCAGCGCCGGGCTGGGTTCCCGTTCCGCCAGCTGGCTGCTGAGGCCGGCGTTATCTCTCCGGACCGGCTGCTCCGCGCCCCTCGTGACCGCAGCGCTCGCGTTGCGGTCGACCGGGTGCTGGCCGACCTACCCCCCGGAGTGACCGAACTGGTCCTTCGGCCGGCCCGGGACAGCGAGGAGCTGCGTGCCATCTCGCCGGACTGGGCCGCTCGCGTGGAGGACCACGACATCGCGACGGCCAAGCCGGACTTGCAGGCCCTGGCAGCCAGGGCCGGCCTTCAGTTCACTTCCTACCGGGCGCTCCGCGACCTCCAGCAGCGCCGGCGGGGCGGCCAAGGGTAGCCGGCCTCTTGGTGGCCAACGCCCGCTCTCGCCAGCAGGCTCTCGCCGATTTGCGCAAGGCGAGACGCCGGAGGCGCGTGGCCGACTTCGACTTCATGGAGGCGCTCTATCGCGCTTATGTGGCCGCGTTGTTCGGGGGAGCGGCCCTCTGGTGGCTCGCACTCCGGGTGGGGGGCAAAGAAGTGGCCACCGCCACCGTTGGGCGGGTCGCGACGGACGGCCCGCAAATAGCCGGTGCCGTGGTGGCGGTTGCGTTGGCTATCGGCCTTCGTTCGGGGGGGCGTGGTGGCCCGCTGGCATTGGAAGCAGCCGACGTTCGCCATGTCCTGCTCGCCCCCGTCGGGCGCCGGGCCGCCCTTCGGGGCCCGGCCTGGCGCCAGCTGCGTTTTGGCGCCGTTTGGGGCGCTGGCTTGGGGGCTGTCATCGGGGTGCTCGCCTCCCGGCGCCTGGGGGGGCAGTGGCCGGCGTGGGCTGGCTCCGGCGCTCTGGCCGGGGCATCGTGTGTGGATGGCGCCCTGGGGGCGGCCATGGCAGTATCAGGCTGGCGCCTGGGCCGGCGGGTGGCGGGCGCGTTGGCGTTGGCCGCACTTGGGTGGTCGGCGGCCGACGTCTTATTAGCGAGGGCGACGTCACCCATGAGCTGGTTGGGCCAGGTTTTGCTTTGGCCGTTGCGTTGGCGGCCCGGAGCGTTCGGCGGCGTGGCCCTTGCCGGCTTGCTCGTAGTGGCGGGGCTGGTTGCCCTGGGCGGCACTTCGGTGGAGGCCTCGGAGCGGCGGGCCAGCCTCGTAGGGCAGTTGCGCTTTGCCGTGACCATGCGAGACTTGCGCACGGTCATCCTCCTGCGCCGGCAATTGGCGCAGGAGGGTGCCCGCCGAAGGCCGTGGGCGCGAATTGGCGCCGGTGCTGGCCGTGTCGCGGCCAGGTCCAAGCCCGCTGTCGTGGGCACGCGTCGGGCCGCCCGCACGGGTGCACCCGGTGCCGACGGGAGCGGCGACCACGCTGCCGGCCCTAGGTACCCCGGTTCTCGGTCGGTTGTTGTGCTCTCCCCGCTGTGGCACCGCGGCTCTCAGGGGCTCCTGCGTTTCCCAGTTGCCAGGCTCGTGCGCCTGGCCCTCCTCGGCGCGGCAGCGGGGGCTGCAGCAGAGGGCGCCTGGCAAGGGACCACCCCCCTGGTTGCAGCCGCCGGCTTGGCCCTCTATGTCGCCGGCCTGGACGTGGCGGAACCGCTAGCCCAGTCGGTCGACCACGCCACCCTGCTCGACGGCTACCCCCTTGCCCGAGGGGCTGTGCTGGCCGGCCTTTTCCCGGCCTCGGCCGTGGCGATGCTCGTCGTCGGCGCGCTCGGCGTGGCGACCGCAGTAGGCATGGCCGGCGGTGGCACCCAAGCGTTGGCCGTAGCGGCCGTTATATGGGTGCCCGCTTCCCTCTGCGGCCTCGCCGGCGCCATCATCAGCACGGTCCAAGGCCCTCCGCCACTTTTCAGCGACAGTGACCTCATGCTGCCGCCAGAGGCCATCGGGGCGAAGGTCGTATTGCGGACGCTGTGGCCCCCACTCGTTTCGACCGTTGGCGTTTTACCCGTGCTCGCGGTTCGCGCTTCGCCCACCGACCCTGTAGCCGCGGCCGTCGCCAATGCTGTCCCAGTTCTCGTGCTGGTGGTGCTCGTGCTCGTCTGGGTGCGCAACCGCGAGCGGCTTCACGCGGCTTTCGACTTGGCACTCGGGCGGGCGGGGGCCGGCGGGCGCGTACCTGACGGTCGGGGCGCCTAACATCGGGCCACGATGGCCACTCCGGCTCCTTCCGTCCTTGTAGCCATGGGCGTCACCAAGTCCTACGGTGACCTCGTCGCCTTGGAGCCGCTCGACCTCGCGGTAGAGGCGGGCCAGCGGCTGGCGCTCGTCGGCCACAACGGCTCGGGGAAGACGACTTTTATCAAGATGGCCGCCGGGCTCTTGGAGCCGACCAGCGGGACGGTGGCCGTCGCGGGGGAGCCGGCGGGTTCCCTCGGGGCGCGCGCTTTGCTTTCTTATGTGCCTGACGAGCCCGTCCTCTACGACGACCTCTCGGTGCTCGAGCACATCGAGTTCACCTGCCGCTTGCACGGCCTGGACGACTGGGAAGACCGGGCGGCAGAGCTGTTGTCCCTGCTCGGGCTGGCCACCCGTGCCGAGGATTTGCCGTCCCGGTTCTCGCGCGGGTTGCGCCAAAAAACCTCGATCGTGCTGGGGCTCGTGCGGCCGTTTTCGGTGCTGGTGGTAGATGAGCCCTTCGTCGGCCTCGACCCACCGGGACGCGAGACGTTTGTCAAATTGATGGAGGAAGCGGCCCACGACGGTGCGTGCGTTGTGGTCGCGACCCACCAGCTCGACTACGCCGCCACGGTTGACCGCTGTGTCGGGCTGAGGGACGGGGCTGTTGTCTACGACGGCCAGCCGGACAAGGTCGAACTGCCGTCGCTCGTCGGGTGACGGGCGTAAACCCCTTGGTTGAGGGGTGGCTTCGAGACCCTCGTACGTGAGGCCGAGCAGGCGCCCATAGAGGGGTGGGGTTTGAGTTGGCTGGACGGTTGAGCTATCGAGGAGCCAGCCAGCTACCACTACACCACGACCAGTGGTGGAGCTCGCCGCTATCGTTACGTCACTTGGAGTTGGAGCGGGAAAAGGCTCCATGGTCGGCACCCTTCCCATCGCTCACCGTGGCCACCGAGGGCTTCGTGCCCTGTCTGGCCGAAGCTGGCCTCGTCCGAGGGAGAGAGGCGCTATTTGGTTGCCGTTTCTCAGGCCAACCACGGATTGCCTTTCCGGGAGCGGACTTTTGAGCTCGTGTTCAGTCGTAACCCCATTGAACCAGGGTGGGCGGAGCTTGCTCGCGCGCTTGAGCAGGGCGGGTCCCATTTCCCCCAGCACGTCGGCCCACACGGCCTTGGCTCGCTATGAAGCTGTGCTTCGTGAACTTCACAGGGTTATCCGAGAGGAAGGCCAGGTTCTGAGCGAAGGCCAGCAGGACCCTCGTCGATGTTGGCAAGCTGGCAACAGCCAAGCCGGCAACAACGTGTCTGAAAACCGCCAGCCGGTGCCGGCCGGGCATGCCATAGTGGGGTGGCGTGACCGAGGACGACGTGCGTTACCGAGCCGTGCAGGCCCGCGATGCCCGCTTCGATGGCTGGTTCTTCGTGGCCGTGACGTCTACTGGCATCTACTGCCGACCGAGCTGTTCCTCGGTACTACCGGGACGGGACAAGGTCCGTTTCTTCCCTAGCGCGGCCGCGGCTCAAAGAGCGGGTTTTCGGGCCTGCAAACGCTGCCGCCCCGATGCTTCGCCAGGCTCCCCGGAGTGGGACCGCCGCGACGACGTTGTTGCCAGGGCGATGCGGGCCATAGCCGACGGCGTCGTGGACCGAGAGGGAGTGGGTGGCCTCGCGTCCCGGCTCGGGTACTCGTCGCGCCAGCTCGGCCGCCTCCTTCTCGCCGAAGTTGGCGCCGGCCCCGTCCAGTTGGCGCGGGCGCAAAGGGCCCAGACGGCCCGGGTCCTTCTGGAGACGACCACGATGCCGGCTGCCGATGTGGCCTTCGCGGCCGGCTTCGGCAGCGTGCGGCAGTTCAACGACACGGTGAAGGCAGTGTTCGGCGAGCCGCCAACGGCGTTGCGCGAGAGGGCGGTGCGCCGGGACTGCTCGGTCCGTAAGGCTGGCCGGGTCGACGCCGGCGGGGACCCTCTTGCTCGGAATGCCGCTGGGCTCTCCGGTACCACCATCACGGTGCGCCTGGCGTACCGGGCGCCGCTCGAGGCGCCGGCACTTTTCGGTTTCCTCGCCGAGCGTGCGGTGCCAGGAGTGGAAGAGGCCAGCGCCGTCAGGTACCGCAGGGCTCTGGCCCTGCCCCACGGCCACGGCGTCGCCACCGTGCATGCACCGGAGGCGGCGGAGCGGTGGTTGCGGGCCTCCTTCGTGCTGGAGGACTGGCGCGACCTGACCGCGGCCGTGAAAAGAGTGCGTCGGACGTTCGACTTGGACTGCGACCCCGATGCCGTGGCCGAAGTGCTCGGGAGGGACCCGCTGCTCGCCCCTGGCGTCAGCCGGCGGCCCGGGTTGCGCGTCCCAGGGTGCGCCGATCCCGCCGAGCTCGCCCTCCGGGCCGTGCTGGGCCAGCAGGTGAGCGTGGCGGGGGCCCGTACGTTGGCGGGGCGGTTGGCCGCGACCTACGGCGAGCCCCTGGCCCACCCGCTCGGAACGGTCGTGCGTGCTTTCCCGGCGCCGGCGGCCCTGGCTGGGCTGGGACCTCCGAAGTTGCCGCTCCCGGTTCCCCGGGCGCGAGCACTGGTCCGTCTCGCCGGCGCCTTGGCGTCTGGTGAAATCGACCTCGGGCCGGCCACCGAGCGCGACGAAGCGTCGGCCCGCCTGGCATCGCTGCCCGGCGTGGGCCCTTGGACGGTGGCGTACGTGCGCATGAGGGCCATGGGTGACCCCGATGCGTTCTTGGCCGGCGACCTCGGCTTGCGCCGGGCGCTCCAAAGGGCGGGCTTGGCCGCCTCCGAGCGAGAGGTGACGGCCCTGTCCCTGCGCTGGCGGCCTTACCGGGCCTATGCGCTCGTGCACTTGTGGTCGGGGCAGCTCGGCCGAGACGATGAAAAGGAGAGCGTGGCATGAAGGCACAATTGTTGGGGAACGACGAGTGGTGGCCGGTCCGGACGCCCTTTGGCGACATGGTCCTCGCCGGCGACGAGGAAGCCCTCCACTACCTGCTCTTGCCGGGGGACCCAGGAGAGGCGGTTTTCCGACGGGAGGGGGAGCGCCGGGGCAGGCCGGCGAGCGTCGCCAAGGCCGAGCACCAATTGAGGGCTTACTTCTCGGGCACGCTGCTCCATTTCGACTTGCCCCTCGCGCCCCGGGGGACCCCCTGGCAACAGGTGGTGTGGCGAGCGCTTCTCGACATCCCCTTCGGCGAGACGAGGAGCTACGGCGACATCGCTAAGGCGGTGGGCAAGCCGCGCGCGGCCCGGGCCGTCGGGAGGGCGAACAACACCAACCCCCTCCCCGTAATCGTCCCTTGCCACCGGGTGGTCGGGGCCGGCGGCAGCCTGGTCGGCTACGGCGGCGGCCTCGACCTGAAGGCCCGCCTGCTCGCCCACGAGCGCGAAGTACTTGCCCGGCGCGGCTAGCCGGGGGCAAGTCCGTTTAGCCGGCGACCCGCCGGCGACTTACCGGCGACTTACCGGCGACTTATGACCTTTTCGTCCACTCCTGACGCGCTCGGGGCGTATTTGGCGACGAAGACGACACTTTTTGAAGAAGTAGACATTTTTCATTGGCTGGAGGGCCGAAGATGGACATCTTTCGTCGCTCGGCCGCCCAGGAGCGGTCATTTTTCGTCGCCCGGGGGCCGGCGGGCGGGGTGAAGCCGGCGCGGGCGCTTTTAGGGCGCCAACCGCCGGCGTGTCCAGCTGCTCAGTACCGGTAGCCAGGGGGCTTGTAGGGGCCCTCGACGGGCACGCCGATGTAGGCCGCCTGCGCTTCTGTGAGGTCGGTGAGCTTGGCCCCGAGCTTCCCGAGGTGCAGGCGGGCGACCCTCTCGTCCAAGTGGCGGGGCAGTACGTGGACGCCGACGGGGTAGGCGGCGTTGTTGGCCCACAGTTCGAGCTGGGCCAGGACCTGGTTGGTGAAGCTCGTCGACATGACGAAGCTCGGGTGCCCGGTGGCGCACCCGAGGTTTACGAGGCGCCCTTCTGCGAGCACGATCACGGAGTGCCCGTCGGGGAAGTCCCAGGCGTCGACTTGAGGCTTTACGGGGTGACGGGAGACCCCCGGCCAGCGGGCCAGGCCGTCCATGTCGATCTCGTTGTTGAAGTGGCCGATGTTGCACACGACCGCGTTGTGCTTCATCCGGGCCAGGTGCTCGGCCAAGATGACGTCGCGGTTGCCCGTCGCCGTCACGAATATGTCGGCCTCCCCGACGACGTCGTCGAGGGTCACGACCTGGATGCCTTCCATGGACGCCTGGAGGGCGCAGATCGGGTC
>DAHWQF010000016.1 GCA_027334785.1 Acidimicrobiaceae bacterium | reverse complement strand
GGTGGCGTTCATGCCTTCCACGCGCCCTGGCGTGGGAGCCCCTACCGACGGGGCGGGCCATGGGCCAAAGTCCAGGCACACGGCAACGTCAGCCTTCGGTACAGGAAAGCGGGAGGCGCACGATGCCAGCGGCTTTTACAGACGTTTTGAGCCGCCGCAGCTAAGCAGTGACGACCGTGTCTCTACCCCTGAGGACCTGCCTGAGGGCCCGGACGCCTGCGTGCTCGGGGACTCACGCTCGCTACGGCTCCCCGGTGGCCAGTTGCTCCCCGATAATTCGGTCGCCCTCGTCGTTACCTCGCCTCCCTATTTTTCCGGGAAGGAGTACGAGCAGGCTCTCGGCCAGGGCCATGTGCCCGGTAGCTACCTTGAGTACCTCCAACTACTGCGCGACGTCTTCGCTGAGTGCCAGCGGGTGCTGGAGCCGGGCGGGCGTATAGCGGTAAACGTCGCCAACCTCGGCAGGAAACCCTACCGGAGCCTGTCCTCTGACGTTGTGCGCATCTTGCAGGACGACCTCCACCTCCTGCTCCGGGGCGAAGTGATCTGGAGAAAGGCGGAGGGAGCAAGCGGGTCGTGCGCCTGGGGCTCGTTCCGGAGCGCCGCCAACCCAGTTTTGCGAGATGTCACGGAGCGGGTCGTCATAGCTAGCAAAGGCCGGTTCGACCGGGCCAAGACGGTCGGGGAAAGGCAGGCGTCCTCACTACCTCATGAGACTGCCATCACGGTGGACGAGTTCATGGAGGCGACCCTCGACGTGTGGGACATTGCTCCCGAGAGCGCTCGCAGGGTCAACCACCCGGCACCTTTTCCCCTACAACTGCCCCAGCGTGTCATTGGCCTCTATACCTACCGTGAAGACCTCGTCCTGGACCCGTTCATGGGCTCGGGGACGACCCTGGTGGCAGCCATCCGCTCTGGCCGGCGGTACCTGGGCTTTGACACCGACCCCGGCTATGTGAGCACCGCTCAGCAGCGGGTGAAAGAAGAGTTGTCGCGCCAGGTCCGTGCCCCGAGGGCATCGCCTCCCGAGGCAAGGGGTCGGCGGCCGGCGCGTGCGCCTATGGGTCACATATCGCCCGACCTGCCCGAGGATTTCCAGGCCAGCGCGTCCCGGGAGGGAAAGGCCGCCCAGGCGATAGCAGAAGGCGTCCTGTCCAGGGCAGGTTTCCGGGTGACGCAGAAGAACTCGCGTGCTCGGGGGCTCGGCGTGACAGTGGGCTTCATTGCACTCGACGGCCAGGATGTCCCGTGGTACTTCGACGTGACAGGGGCCTTCACCACCACCAGGGGCGGCCTCCTTCGCACGGATGCCATGTGGAAGTCATTGGGCCGGGCGAGCGTGCTCGTCAAAAACGGCAGGGCTCCCGTCGTCTTGCTGACCTCCCATCTCCCGCGTCCCGGGAGCGAAGGCGACTTGGCCCTGCGCGCTCTCGGCCCTGGTGTCGTCTTCGACGCTGTCGAGATCCTTTCCGGCGCCCAGAGGGAGCGGCTCCGCTACTACGCCGAGGGAGGGCACGTCTCGAGGCCGTTGCCCGGGTTTTGGACGGAGAGGGAGCTAGCGGGGCTCTGAGCCTCTGTCCTCGGTGCCTCAAACCCCGCGCACGGGTTCCATGGTTGGCCCTGCGGCTTTCGCCGGGGCGGTCGTTTCCGCCTTGCCGTAAAGGAAGCGGTAACCCAAAGCCGACAGGATGCCGCCCACCAAGGGGGCCACGATGAACACCCATACTTGGCTCAGAGCCTGGCCCCCGACGAAGAGAGCCGGGGCGAGCGCCCTGGCAGGGTTGACCGACGTGCCGTCAAGAGGGATGCCGACCAGGTGGACGAGACCGAGGCACAACCCGATCACAACACCGGCCACTGCTTGGTTGGAGGCGTCGCGCGTGACGGCCAGGATCACGAGCACGAAGAGGAAGGTCAAAATGACCTCGACCGCGAACGCCCCGCCACCGCTCAGCCCGACCATCGAGTGCTTGCCGTACCCATCTGTGCCCAAGCCGATCTTCTTGGTCGAGTAACCAGTCGCGCTGCTCGCCACCCCGTAGAGAGCAGCGGCCCCGGCAATACCTCCAGCTATCTGGGCGATCCAGTACCCCAGGGCGTCCCCAAGCGAGATCCGCCGCGAGGCGAGGAAGCCCAAGGTCACCGCAGGGTTGATGTGGCACCCCGAGATGGGCCCGATCGCATAGACGAGGACGACGAGCACGAGCCCGAAAGCCAGGGCCGTGGCAACGACTCCGGCGGCCGGGCTCGCACCTGCAACCTTGAAGCCGAAGCTCAAGGTGGCCACACCGACGCCGACGAACACCAAAAAAGCAGTGCCTACCAGTTCGGCGAAAAAAGACCTCGGTCCCATCGCCCTCCCTTTCCTCGTTGTCGCGAGGATGGTAGCACCGTGGCCGGCCGGGGGATGATTTTGGCCCGGCAAAGGGGCAAAGCGCCCGCTGGGCGTGAGGCTACGTCATGCCCATGCCAAACCAGCGGGCGCGGGACTGGAAGAGGACCCGTTCAGTCACAAGCCCGAGGATCCGCCTCGCATCTCCGAAGTGGTCAGGCATTTCACGAAGCACCACCACGTTGGCCGGAGCCGGCGTGGGGAGAAGGTCCCAGGCGGCCCGGTACCAGCGCCGGCCCAGTTGGTCGAGGAGCGCGAGAGGCCCCTCGGGCCCGGCGCTTACCGGCGGCAGTTCCCGTGGAGGCCCGGGCTGGGTACGGACTGGCACGGCGCCGGCCCGGAGCAAACGGCCCTCCTCGAGTGGCCCGAACCCCCGGCGCGCCAGGTAATCGGGGAAGACGCCAGTGAGGAAAAGGGCGAGGTCGCCGAGGCGGCGTAAAATGCCGGGCCGCTCGGCCTCGGTTGCCACCTCGAGCAGGCTAGCCATACGCACCGGGTCGAGTTCCGAGAACCGGTGCCGGCGCAAGCCTCGGGGGGTGGCTACCACGACCGAGCCGCTCGCTACGCGGGTGTAAGAAGCCAAGAGCTCGGCCAAGAAAAACCGGGCCCAGGGAGAGGACGCGAACTCTCTCAGGCGTGCCACGTCGAAGACGGGGGTCGCCCGCCCGGTCCGCGCCCAATCGGGCACGTAGGTCGTGGACTTGAGCTCCCGGACGGCCTGGTGGACGGCGACGCTGAACACCAAAAACGGCGACACACCAACTAACAGCGGGTCGCTCCGGTCGCCGCCGAAGACGGCCTCGAGCACCTGCGGGCTCACCAGCAGGTCCTCGATGCCTCCTCTCCGGGAACGTAGGGAGCCACGGAGCTCTCTCGCGCGCAAGCCCGCCAAGGTTTCGCCGGTCAAGAGGGCCAGGTCGCGATCCGTAAGGTGCTCCAAGTACGCTGCGGTAACGGCGAGCTCGTCGGACGACATCCTTTAGCCAGCCTAGGCTCGCTTCCGCTTTTTTGGGTGCCAGGGAGCCCCCGGCCGAGCGGCCTTGTCGGCCCGGTTGCCGCTGTGGGTGGTAGTTGCCCAATCTGGTCAGCTCGGGGACGTACCCGGGTGATCCCCGATACCGGGGCGGCCGCCCGTGGAGGAAGCTGGAGGCATGAACACCGACTCCGCCCCCCTAACCCGCCACCAACTCCGCCGGCGCCCCGACCACGGGATGATCGCCGGCGTCGCTGCTGGTCTCGCCGAGTACCTCGACGTCGACGCGGTAGCCGTCCGCCTGGCGTTCGTCTTCCTGGCCCTAGTCGGGGGCATTGCCGTCCCGCTGTACCTGGCTGGTTGGCTCCTCGTCCCTGCCGAAGGCTCCTCCAGCTCGATCGCCGAGGATGTCTTCCACCAGTGGGTTTGAGCCCCGCTGGCGCCCTCTCCCGTCCACTCACCGGAACCACCTGGAGGTCACCATGATCCGGCTTGTCCGGCCCGTTTTGATGGCTTTAGTGCTCGTCCTGGCCAGCCTGTGGCTGTTCGGCACTGTGCGGTCCCTTCTCTCTTCCGTCAGCTTTTACCTGTTCCTCGCCTTGGTGGCGTTCCTGTTGGTGAGGCGCAGCCGTCACCACGTGGCCTGAGCTCCTGTGCCGCCGGCGCGGAGAAGGGCCGGCGGCGCGGAGAAGGGCCGGCGGCGCGGAGAAGGGCCGGCGGCGCGGAGAAGGGGCCCCGGCGCACCTTGCTCAGCTAGGCGGTGCCGGTTGGAGCACGAAGACGGCCTCGACGTCGGCGCTCACTTGCTCGGAACCTGGTTCGACCGGCGTAGTGCTGCTCGGGGCGCCGGCGGGCAGCGCCGTCAAGGGCTGGGGCGGCGGGGTGCTCGACTGGCTCTTGTCCTGGAGCGAGCACAAGGGGCCGAGGGTCCTACCGGCCGCGCTTGCCATGGCGGCGGCCTGTGCCATCGCCTGGCGCACGGCTTGCCGGCGGGCCGCTGCCATGACCGCCGAGCTGTTGCTGAGCGAGAACGAGATCCCGTCCACCCGGAAAGAGTTGCCGGCCGCTCGCCCGGCGGCGTCGATGACTAGCCCCGCCTTCGACAGTTCGGCCGAGCCGAGCAGGGTCACGGTGAGGTCGTTGTCTACCTGGTAGCCAGCTATCTCACCTTTTTGGTTGTAGTTGGGCGCTACCGACAGGTTGGAGGTCTGGATCTGGGCCTTGGGCACGCCGGCGGTTACGAGGACGCCCACGATCGCCTGCGCTTTGCTGGCGTTGGTGGCCAAGGCGGCCTCGGCAGTAGGTGCGCTCGTGTGCGACCCGAGCGAGATCGTCATTTCGTCGGGTGGTGCCTCAGCCGTGCCGTATCCGTCCACCGTGACGGTCGGCTCGCCGGTGCGACAGGTCGGGTTGGGCGAGGTGTTGGCTGGGGACGCCGAGACCGGTTGTGGCGGTTCGCTCGCCCACACGCCCAGGCCGGCTCCCCCGAGCGCGGCTACGAGCGCCAAGGCGGTGCCTTTCCAATAAGTGCTCATGGTGAGTTGGTGCGCATGAGAGGCGAGAATCAACCGTCAGGTACGAGGCAGAGCCCCCGCATTGGGTGACCACTACACCAGGGGGTTGTCGCCAGCCAAAACCCGGCCCCAAGCCGGCCACGGGCGTGCGAAAAACCAACCGACGTGAAGTCATGAGGCCCACGTCCACCGGTTTTTGGCCCGAAAACGCGCCAGGTTCTGGTGGATGCGGTTTTTGCCGGAGCACATCGCTCAGTTTTTGGCGCGCTCGGGGAGCCCGCTGCGGCGGTACGCGGCGCCTCCCGCCCGGGCGAGTGGGTGGCCAGGCCCCGAGACAAGGTTGACAATGCTAACGTGACGCTGCTAACGTACCGATGTCACGCACTTGACCTGCGCCCAAGAGGAGGTCGCTCGCAATGCTCGCCAAAGTCGCCCGTACCGCCACCTCGCATGCACGCCTGGTCCTGGTTCTCGCCCTGCTCCTGGTGCTGGCAGCAGGCGCCTACGGCTCCTCCGCCGCCTCCCGCCTCTCCGCCGGCGGTTTCACGGACCCGAGCTCCCCCTCGACCAAGGCGGACGCCATCCTCGCTCAGCGCTTCCACCAGGGCGATCCCAACTTGGTTTTCTTGGTCGGGGGCGCAGGTGACGGCGCCGCCGCCCGCGAGCCGGCTCGGTCGGTCGGCATCGACCTCGCCCGCGGGTTGGCCCGCCAGCCCTATGTGAGCGGTGTCGAGTCCTACTGGACGGTGCCGGCGCCCGAGCGTGCCGGCTTTGTGTCCAGCCATGGTCGCTACGGGCTCGTGACTGCGCAAGTGCTTGGCGACGACAACCTTGCCCAGAAGCGGGGAGCTGCCCTCGCCAAGCGCTTCGACGGCACCCGCGACGGCGTCACCGTGAGAGCTGGCGGCCTCACCGTCGCCGCCCATGAGATAAACAAGCAGATCTCGCACGACCTGGCGATTGCAGAGGCCATCGCCGTGCCTATTACGTTGGTGGCGCTCGTGTTCGTGTTCGGGGGCCTCGTGGCCGCGCTCCTCCCGCTCGCCATAGGGGGCGCCGCCATCTTGTCCACGCTCGCCGTGCTGCGCCTCCTCAGCCTCGTCGCCCCGGTCTCGGTGTACGCGCTCAACCTGACCACGGCGCTCGGCCTCGGCCTCGGGATCGACTACAGCCTCTTCATCGTGAGCCGTTACCGGGAGGAACTGAAAAAAGGCGCGTCTCCGACCGCCGCCGTCGGCTCCGCTGTTTCCTCAGCGGGCCGCACCGTCCTCTACTCGTCCATTACGGTAGGGCTCTCCATGGCGGCGATGGCAGTATTTCCTTTCTATTTCCTACGTTCTTTCGCTTACGCGGGCCTCGCCGTGGTGGCCGTGGCCGCGACCGGTGCCACAGTCGTGCTGCCGGCCTTGCTCGCAGTGCTCGGCCGGCGGGTGAACGCCTGGGACGTCCGCCCGCTGGTGCAGCGGGCCTTGGGGGCGAAGCGCCGGCGCATTGGGGGCCAGGCCGCCGCGGCCGGCGGGGACGCCAGCCACGTCGGTTGGGGGCGGGGTGCAGGCTTGGGCCGGCCCGCCGGTCGGCCACCGAGGGCCGCACCTGGCGATGCCGGTTTCTGGAGCTGGCTCGCCTACGTCGTCATGCGCCGTCCGTGGGCCTTCGGGCTTTCCGTTCTCGCTATCCTGCTCGTCCTCGGTTCGCCCTTCCTCTCGATCCGCTTCGGTTTGCCCGACGACCGGGTGCTCCCAGCCGGTGCCACTGCCCACCAGGTCGGTGACGTGCTCCGGGCCGACTTCCACCAAGACAGCGCCAATGAGCTCACGGTCGTGCTGCCGGGCCCGACCGGCGTAGGCGGCCCCGAACTGGCCGCGTACGCCTCGCGCCTCTCTCTCGTGGCCGGCGTGGAGCAGGTGGGCTCGCCCGAGGGCATCTACATAGCCGGCCGGCGCACAGCGCCGTTGTCCACCCCGACCGTGCGAGGGGCGACGTATTTCACCCTGGCCAACAACGTGAACGCCTACTCAGGGGCAGGCGAGCGCCTCGTTCACCAGGTGCGGGCCGTGCGGGCGCCGGCGCCGGCGCTTGTAACTGGCCTCGCCGCCCGCAACGTCGACTCCTTGAACGCGCTCGGGGGGCTGCTTCCCCTCGCGCTCGGGCTGATCGGCCTGGCCAGCGTCGTCGTGCTCTACGCCTTTACCCGGAGCGCCCTTCTCCCAGTGAAGGCCTTACTTTTGAGCACGCTCTCGCTGTCAGCCACCCTCGGCGCGATGGTGTGGGTGTTCCAGGAGGGGCACCTCGCCTGGTTGTTCGGTGGGGTGGGCGCCACTGGGTACCTCGTGGCCTCGATGCCGGTGCTCATGTTTTGCATAGCTTTCGGGCTCTCGATGGACTACGAGGTCTTCCTGCTCTCGCGGATAAAAGAGGCGTGGGACGCTTCGGAACGCACGCCGGCGGCCAACGCTGAAGCCGTTGCCGCGGGCCTCCAGCGCACGGGCCCGATAGTCACGGCAGCCGCCGCCCTTGTGTCTATAGTTTTCATTGCAGTGGC
Source organism: Acidimicrobiaceae bacterium (assembly GCA_027334785.1). Taxonomy (GTDB): domain Bacteria; phylum Actinomycetota; class Acidimicrobiia; order Acidimicrobiales; family Palsa-688; genus JAJZYO01. The sequence continues at coordinate 8,613 of DAHWQF010000016.1, read as the reverse complement.
AACGTCGCAGGTGAGCTTCATCAAGTTGTTCGGCGTGGGCATGGCGCTCGCGGTCCTGATGGACGCGACGCTTGTTCGCGGGGTGCTCGTGCCTGCGTTCATGCGGGTTGCAGGCCGCGCCAACTGGTGGGCCCCCCCGTGGTTGGCGCCCTCGCGGCCGGAGAAAGCCAGGAGATTTGTCGACAACCCCCAATACGACCCTACCCAGTACGAGGCCCCGTCGGCGTAGGTCTCCCCGCGGCGAGGGGCCTGCCCTCCGGGGAGCGATCCTTGAGGCGGCGCGTCAGCTCCTTGCGGAAACGGGCAGCGAAGACGCGGTCTCTGTGCGTTCCGTGGCAGAGAGGGTCGGGGTGACCACGCCCTCCATCTACCGTCACTTCAAGGACAAGGACGACCTGATGGACGCCGTCTGCTCCGACGTGTTCGGGGCTTTGGCACGGGCGCTCGCCGGGGCGGCCGACAGCGCGGCGGGGCCGCTCGAGCGGCTCTTCGCCCAAGGCCGAGCCTACATCGATTTCGCGCTGGCCAATGCCGAGGAGTACCGGATCGTGTTCATGAGCGGGTGCGCCCCGAAGAACACCGACGGCGTGCTCACCAACGACTGCTTCACCCAGTTGCTCGCCTCGGTGGAGGCCTGTATGGAGGCGGGGGTCTTCCCGGTTTCCCCGGACGGCCCCCTCCCGGTGGCCATGCGCCTCTTTGCCTCCGCCCACGGCCTCGCTTCCCTGCTCATTTGTAAACCCTGGTTGCCCTGGGGCGACACCGACGCCATGGTCGAAGCCATGTTGTTGATGTGCGCGGGCGGCTGTGCGCTGGAAGGGGGACTGAGTGGCCTCGGGCCGGCGGAACTGGCCGGCGAGCTCTCCTTGTTGGCGAGGAAGTCGGGCCGGCGCAAGAGCTGAGCCGAGCGTTATCCGTAGCCGCGGCGCGCAGCTGCGCCCGGCGCGGCTGCCAGCCCCGTTTCCTTCAGGGCCCGCCACTACGGGGGCTGAGCGGGGCAGTCTCCGCAGCCAGGGGAGCGCCCGGGTGGGCCTCTGTACAAGCGGCCGCCTGGCGCGTCAGTCAGTGGTGGAAGCCGGTGCCGCCGTCGGTCTCCAAGGGCCCGCTTTGGCGCGAGAGCTGGGGGACGAGGCGGCCCAGGTCCTCGACGAAGAGCCCGGCCAGGTCGCGCGAAAATCCATTGCGCACAACGACCCTGAGCACGCTCAGGTCGGAGCGGTTGGCCGGGAAGGTGTACGCCGGCACCAACCAGCCCCTCTCCCGCATCCGGCGTGAGACGTCGAAGACACTGAAGGCGGTGGTGCTGGGGCGGGTGGTGAAGGCAAAGACAGGCAGCTGGTCGCCCCTCGTCAGTAGCTCGAAAGGCCCGAGCCGCTCGATCTGCCCGGCGAGCCACGTGGCGACGTCTCGGGACGCTTGTTGGACGGCCTTGAAACCCTGAAAGCCGAGCCGCAAAAACACGTAGTACTGGCCCACCACCTGAGCGCCGGGGCGGGAGAAATTGAGGGCAAAGGTGGGCATGTTGCCGCCGAGGTAATTGACGTTGAAAATGAGCTCGGACGGCAGCGCGTCCTCGTCGCGCCAGAGGACCCAACCGACGCCGGGGTAAACGAGCCCATATTTGTGCCCGGAGGTGTTGACCGACGCCACTCTCGGCAGGCGAAAGTCCCACACCACCCCTGGGTCCAAGAAGGGAGCGACCAGGCCGCCCGACGCCCCGTCGACGTGCACCGGGACATCGAGGCCCTTCGTCTCCTGCAAGGCGTCGAGGGCACCCGCGATCTCGGCCACCGGCTCATAGCTACCGTCGAAGGTCGACCCGAGCACCGCCACCACCCCGATCGTGCGCTCGTCGCAGCGGGCCACCGCCTCCTCGGCGCTCAGGTGGTACCTGTCTCCTTCCATTGGGACTGTCCTCGGCTCGACCTCCCAGTAGTTGCAGAATTTCTCCCAGCACACCTGGACGTTCGCGCCCATCACCAGGTTCGGGCGATCGACGGGCTGGCCAGCGCCCTGGCGCCGGCGTACCCAGCGGCGCTTCAGGGCCATGCCGGCGAGCATGCAGGCCTCGGAGGAGCCTGTCGTCGAGCAGCCGACGGCGTGCTCTGGCACCGGGGCGTTCCAGAGGTGGGCAAGCATGCTGACGCAGCGGCGCTCGAGTTCTGCCGTCTGGGGGTACTCGTCCTTGTCGATCATGTTCTTCTCGGCACACTCGCCCATCAACCGGTTGGCCTCGGGCTCCATCCACGTGGTGACGAACGTGGCGAGGTTGAGCTGGGCATTGCCGTCGAGGAGCAGTTCGTCGTGAACGAGCCGGTAGGCAGTTTCGGCCGGGAGGGGCTGGTCGGCCAAGCGCTCGGTCGGGACGACCAGGTCTTCGCCGAGCACCGGGTTGGCCAGGCCGTGCAAGGGGTGGCGTGGCCGGCGCTGATGACCGGTCGACGAAGCAGCGTGCAGTGCCATGAGAGCGCGACCTCCGTGGTTGCCAGCAGGTACGTGCGAGGCTAACAGCCGGCGGCCGGGGGACCCGAGCGCCCCAATACAGGGCACGTCCACCAGTTTTGTGGCTCTCCCTTCACCGCACCCCTGGATGGCCCCCAGGGCGGTTGCCGGACGGCGAGGGCTCCGGCTCCTTTTGGTATTTTTCGTGCTGTTCGGTGCACTCGAGGGCCGTACCACCGTGAGGACAACCTCAACTACAGTTGAGGTTACATGGCCCGCCACCTGCTCGACATAAGTGAGGTCCGCTCCCGCACCGGGCTACCTGCTTCGGCGCTGCACTACTACGAGCGCCACGGTTTGATCAGAAGCGTCGAGCGGGCCGGGCTTCGCCGCCTGTACGAGGCCGAGACCATCGACCGACTAGCGGTTATAGCGCTATGCCAACGAGCCGGGCTCCGGCTCGAAGAGATCGCTGAGCTCCTCGCCGGGGGAGGCGGACCTGCCCCGAAGGACCTGCTCCAAGCCAAGCGGGTGGACGTGGTTGCCCAGATCGCGGCCCTCCAGACAATCGAGCGCGGCCTTACCCACGCTCTCGGTTGCCCAAGCAGCAAGGTGCTCCGTTGCGAGCACTTCCGAGCCGACCTCGAGGCGGTCCTCCCGGTCAAGCCAAAGGCACGCGCACCTGGAGGGTCATCTCTTGTGGGCAGGCCGGGACCACCCGCACCTTCGGCCCAGTACCTGGGCAACTTGGCGTGGCTGCGACGCGTCCGCGACCGGATCGACCGAGAGTACGCGCAGCCCCTCGATGTCGAGGCGCTCGCCCGAGGTGCGCACATGTCGGCCGGGCACCTCTCCCGCGAGTTCAAGCTGGCCTACGGCGAGTCGCCGTACAGCTACCTGATGACCCGGCGCATCGAGCGTGCGATGGCGCTCTTGCGCCGCGCCGACCTGAGCGTCACCAAGGTCTGTTTCGCGGTTGGCTGCTCGTCGCTCGGCGCCTTCAGCACCCGCTTCAACGAACTGGTCGGCATGTCGCCGAGCGCCTACCGGCGCCAAGCGGGGCGCGCTTTAGCAGGGGTCCCGCCGTGCATAGCAAGACAGGTGGCAAGACCGGTCAGGAATCGAGAAGCGCCCGCCGCTCCACCGCTCTTAGCATGACCGCCATGGACTTGAGCATCCACACGACGCCCCTTCCGCATATCGACCCCGAGGCCTCCCTGGCCTTTTACCGCGACGTCCTCGGTTTCGAGGTCCGTAAAGACGTCGGTTCTGGCAACATGCGCTGGATCACCGTCGGGCCGGCAAGCCAGCCGGGCACTTCCATCCTCTTGGCTCCGCCGGGCGCCGACCCCGGTATCACAGACGACGAGCGCCGCACCATCGTCGAGATGATGGCAAAGGGCACCTTCGGCTGGATCATGCTGGCGACGAAGGACCTCGACGCCACCTTCGAGCGGGTCCAGGCCAGTGGCGCCGAAGTCGTCCAAGAGCCGACGGAGCAATTCTGGGGGGACCGCGACTGCGCCTTTCGCGACCCCGCCGGCAACCTGGTCCGCATCCAGGAACTGCGCTGAGCAGCTGGCCAAACAGCTGCTCCAAGATGGAGACAAGGATCATTCGCCCCGGGGGCCGGGAGCACGAGGAGGAAAGGCATTCTTGATGAGCGCAACCAAGAGCACGCAGAAGCCCGCTACGAGCAGCACTGCGAAGGCGTCCAGCGGGTTCACCGAAGAGGAACGAGCCGCGATGCGCGAGCGCGCCAAGGAGCTGAACGCGGCCCGCCGCCGCGGCTCAGGCGACGGCGACGACGCGGAAGCCGAAGTGCTCAAGAAGATCGCCGAGATGCCCGAACGGGACCGGGCCATGGCCGAGCGGTTACATGCCATCATAAAGGCGAGCGCTCCTGTGCTCTCGCCGAGGACGTGGTATGGGATGCCCGCTTATGCCAAGGACGGCAACGTCATCTGTTTCTTCCAACCCTCGCAGAAGTTCAAAACGAGGTACGCGACGCTCGGCTTCAGCGACAAGGCGAACCTAGATGACGGCAATATGTGGCCGAGCTCCTTCGCTCTCGTAAAGTTGGATGTGGCCGACGAGGCAAGGGTAGCCGCGTTTGTGAAGAAGGCCGTGAGCTGAGAGCTGGGCGCGAGGCGGGAGCCACCTCGCTCAGGTCACCGACGCGGTGCCGAGGGACCGAGCGACGAGTGCAGGCCGAGGCCACGTCCCTGGGGAACGTACGCCCTTCGAGCGGGACACCCACGGATGTGAGGAACAACATGGTGTTGCAAGCAACAGGGACGGGGTTCATATGGTAGGACGCGCTCCTCAGGAAATAGATGCCATAATCAGGAAGTCAGGAGATTGGCGGGGCGAGACGTTGTCGCGGGTACGTGGTCTAGTTTTGGGCGCCGGCCCCGCCGTAGTCGAGGAGGTCAAGTGGAAGAAGCCCTCTAGGCCAGAGGGAGTGCCTGTGTGGTCTCTCGATGGCATCGTGTGCACGGGCGAAATGCTGAAGAGCGCTGTACGGTTAACGTTCCCGAAGGGCGCTCAGATGAAGGACCCGAAGAAGCTTTTCAACGCGCGCCTGGAGAGCAACAGCGTCCGTGCCATCGACCTCCATGAAGGTGAGAAGGTACCCGACGCCGCTTTGAAGGCGCTCATCGTCGAGGCCGTGGGCCTTAACGTCCGAAGCCTGCGAGCCGTAGGCGAGGCAAACGGCGAGGAGCGGGTGGCTTCGAAGGTCAAGAAGGGCACGGCCTACCCTGCTGCAAGGCGCCGAGAAGGCGGAACGGCCTCGCCCCTGGACGGTTACGCTGGCCCTGCGGGCAGCCAGCAAGTGCCCGGCGGGGTGGTGCACGAGCTCCCCGCTGACTTGCGCGAGGGGCTGGTCGCCAACCCTGTGGCACTCGATGCTTGGGTGCATATCACGCCTTTGGCCCGCAACGAGTTCATCTGCTGGGTAGAGGATGCCAAGCAGGAGATGACCCGGCGCCGGCGCATTCGTCGCACCCAGGAGGAACTGGAGGAAGGCCAGCGTCGGCCCTGTTGCTGGCCAGGGTGCAGACATCGCCAGCGCACCGGTAGGTAGAAGCCGACGCACGAGCGACAAACGCCCAGGTGATCAACCCCTGGTCGGCGACCACTGCCTGTGTTTTCGGCCTACCGTACTACCCCTGCCCTGCCCTGCCCTGTTCTGGCTGGCTTGGCTCGCTGGTTGGGCTGGCTTAGAGGGTGGGATTTGACCCACGGTGGGTTGCCCCACACACGATTTCCAATCCCATAAGGCCAGTCCGTGGGAATCCGAGGAAGTACATCCGCGCAGGTCAGCGCCAATCTGAGTTCCCCCAACATCCGGCACCGACCACACTTGTCCGTCCTGTAGGTGGAGGTGGCGCCTCGAAAAGCCAACCGAGAGCGACTGTCGCCGGTCGGCCCATCTACCTGGGCGAGCGCAAGCCGGCCATTCCCACCTGCCGGGACGAGGTGACGGACGCGCTACAGGTGGTGGCCGCAGGTGGGCGAGGGCGCTCGTTCACCGTGGAGGAGGTCTGCGCCACGATGGCTGCGACCGGTACTTGCTGGCCTCGGGCAACGGTGGCGAAGACGATGTTGCGAATGACCCATCCGGCTCGTCGGTCTCTGCGGCTCGAAAGGGTGTCTGCCGGTCACTACCGCCTTGCCACCCCGTGACCGTGGTCCGAAGAGTTTCGCGGTACGATACCGTGGTGTCGGAGCCTGACCTGTGGATCGAGCCGACGGCTCGACGCCAAGGGGTAGGTGACGAGGACATACGACACGCGGTCATGCACCCGGCCTACGTGGGAGACGACCCTGACGCACTCGACCCAGACATTCCGATGACGCTGTTCCTGGGCCCCGACCACGCGGGGAACCGACTGGAGCTGGCGGCCCTCATCGCCGACGACGGCACGGTGGTCGTGGTTCATGCCATGCCGATGCGAGCGAAGTACGCCCACCTCTGGCCCGGAGAACGGAGATCCCGACAATGACCACGAAGCGCCCACCCCTGACGATCGCCGGCCGTCTGGTCACCGACGAACTGGTCGAGAAGGCAGCTGGGAAAGCCGAGGCCGGCTTCGACGCAGAGCGACTTGTTCGCAGGCCTGGCGGCCGTCCCCTCCTGGGTTCGGCACCGGCCGGGAACATCTCGGTCCGGTTCCCGCCCGACCTACGCCAGCAGCTTCAGGCGCACGCCCGGGCCGAGCACGTGGCGGAGGCGGAGGTCATTCGCCGTGCCGTGCACGACTACTTGGAACGTACCCAGGCCAGTTGAGCCATTCCTTGCGAACGTCACCGGTCTACGCCTGCCGGAACCGCCAGACCAAGGGCACCTACGGCTGTCGAAGCACGCGCATCCCCGCCGAAGACCTGGAAGCCGCTGTCATCGACGACCTGATCCGCACTCTCTCCCGGTCCGACCTGTTCGAGCGTGCGATCACCGCGGCGATCGCGGAGGTGATGGACAGCCGTCCCAGCCTCGAAGCCGAGCTGGCCAGCACGGAGGCCCAGCTACGCGACACCGAGACCGGTCTCGACCACTACCTGCGAGCCTTCGAGACCGGCGAGATGCCTGCAGCCATCTGCTCGCCCCGGGTGACGGAGCTGACCCAGCGCCGCGACGAGCTGGTCGCCCATCGCAAGAAGCTGGCCTGCCAGATCGAGGCAGCCAACCCGCAGCTACCGACCCCCGAGCAGCTCCAAGCCCTCTGCGCAGAGATTCGCCGGACCATCGAGGACGGCAACCCCGACGCCGTCAAGCAGCTGCTTCGCGAGCTGATCGACCGGGTCGAGATCACCCCCGACCGCCATGCGTACCCCTTCTTCTGGGTGCCGGCCGGCTGCGAGACCCGCCCGGCGAGCGGCAAACCAGCCCTGAACGCGCCGCCGGTGCCCGCCCATCAGGGGGACACCGGTTGGCTTTTCGTTACGTCAAGTGGTCAGTTTGGTGGTCAAAATATGGAGGAAAAGGGCCGACAGCGCTGACGCGCTGCGTGGTCGCGGTAACGTGGGGTCGCAAGCGTCAGAGGTCAATGCCAGGGTCGGCGGAAGGGGCCGCCCCTGCGTCATTGGCGGGGCCGGTCCCTATTGCCGACTGCCATTGCCCAGCCATCTGGCGGAGCCGCGCCCGGTCTTGTCGGTTCAGGCTCGGTTCCCCTACCATGAAGACGAACGCCTGACCCACAAGGGCGGCAACTTGGGCGAGGGTGCGCTGCGAAGCAGCCTTGATGACGGCGGCCGCACCCGTGGCACCGGGCAAGGCCAACAGGGTGTGCAGCTCTTGACGGTCCTTTCGGCCGGGCATGCTGTCGGGCCGGTCCGGCAGGGCGGCGACCTTGGTGGCCACGTGCGCGGGCAGGCTCAGCAACCGGCGGCCGCCCATCGTCTCGGCGTAGGGGACGAGCGCTTCGACACGCAACTGTAGGTTGGCCCCCAGGCGGGACTGGAAGGGGGCGTGCAGGTCGACGTGGACGCCACGCCACGTGCCTCTCCACTTCGTGCCCGCCAGGTGCTCCGACTGCGAGAACTCGTCCACCATGGACTGCACCTGGGCGAGCTCAGGCCGGGTGACGATCAAGTCGACGTCGTGGCTCATCGCCCCGCCGACCCGGGCCCATGTCCCCCACCCCCCGATGAGGACCGCACCCGGGACGGCGGCCAGGAGGTCGTCGAGCACGGCCTTGGACTGCTCGGTCTGTTCAGACGAGTAGAAGGGGTTCGTCACTCGTGGCCACCGTCTTGGGATCTAGTTGCTCGACGAACCGGGCGGCTTGCCAGCCCGGCATCGAGAACAAGTCTGCGTAGGCCTGGGCCAGGGGCGTGACCCGCCCGTAGCGGCCGAGCCAGTGATCTGGCTCAGCTACCCAGATCTCGGTGCCCTCCCCCTCGGGTGCGACTGGGAGCCGGGGGAGCTCGGGGTCCCCGTAGAACAGCACGCGCGTGTAATCAGCGATCCGGTTCACCCCTAGGTGGGCGACCACCGCCCCGAACCCGCCCAGCACCACTTTGGCGCTAGTGGCGGCCGCCTCCACTTCAGCCACTGGGGCCGCAACCCACCATCGGCGAACGATGTCCCGCTGGACGTGACGGTGGGCTGCTAATAGGACGAACAGGCGCGCGGGGTCGAGGACCACCAGCCCGTCTATCGGGCCT
>DAHWQF010000169.1 GCA_027334785.1 Acidimicrobiaceae bacterium | reverse complement strand
AGGTCCCGCTTGGCTAGGTAGTAGCAGTAGTCGCACGCGAGGTTGCAGGTGGGACCGGCCGGCTTGGCCATCACCAGGAAGGGGGCCTCTGGCATGCAGGACCGAGAGTACGCCTGCGAGGGGCGCCCCGCCTGGCGCAGTGAGGAGCCATCCCTGCCGTCCGGGTCGGACGGGTCCGCCAGTCCTCGACTCGGGCGCTGCCGGGGAGGTGGCACATGAGCCGCGTGGTCGTGCTCGGCGCGGGGATCGCCGGCCACACGGCCGCCTCTTTCGGTCCCCTCCAACATTTGGGTCGAGGTCGGCCTGATGGGCCCGGCCCAGGTGACCTTCCCCCTCGCCCCCGTGGACGAGCGCCACGGTCTCGAGTGCTCAGCGCTGGCCGAAGCGAGGCCCACCTGCCTCCTTCCGTCTCCAGGGCTTCCACCACGGCCTGGCCCCACGCTCGACCTCTTTCACGATCTCGGCCTCGTCCGCGGTCACGACGAGCTCGGCAGCCTCCAAGACGCTGGCCGCTTCGCCTTCGGGGGCGTCGGGCTCGGCCTCGACCTCCGGGCGAGCAAGGGGCCCGACGACCGAGGTGCCGTCCGTCAGGCCCTTCTCGTAGCGTGCGCAGTTCGCAGGGCAGCGCCACGGGGCCTCGGGCGCCAGGTCGAGGACGCAAAAGCGCGCCACTTCGCCATCCGAGTAAGTCCTGCTCTGGAAGTGCCGGCAATCCTCGCGCATCGCCACACGCCCAGTTTGACAGGCATGCGGGGCTGTTGACAGGCGCCTCGAGGCAATGTGTGGGCGCTTGCACAAAGACCCGACGTACGGGGGCTCGTGGGAGCGGCAAGGTGCCAGAAGGAAAGGACCACCCGCCCACTTCGGAGAGGAGGCAGTGCGCTTCGTCCTCTGCTCGGGCGTAGGGGGCAACCCGCCGGCGGGCCGAGCGCGAGACGAGGTGCCCTCGTTCGCGAGATCTCCCCCGTTGCCTACGGCGCGCCGCCCGGGCGCCCCGGTGAACTTTGCACAACTTTACTACGGCTCGTAGGCCGCGGCACCGTCAAACCGACGTATTTTGCCCTTCTCGGCGTCCCCTTCGTGCTATCCCGTACAAGCAGTTGCGGCGGCAACACTTCCCTAAAGGGCGTGAACGCCCCCGGTTCAATGAGTTGTCTAAGAAGGAGCCTGACCGCACGGCGCCCCATCTCATCAACATGCTGGTCGACCGTCGTCAGCCGCACAACTGGAGAGGCCGCGATGTCAGTGCCGTCGAACCCGGCAAGCGCCATGTCATCCGGTAGCTTGTAGCCACGGCTTACAAGTGCGCCCATAGCACCAACTGCCACGGAGTCATTTACAGCGATGATCGCAGTCAGCTCACATTTAGAGCCAAGCCATTTCGTTACAGCTTTCTCGCCGCTCATAATTGAGAAGTCCCCTGTTGTTACGAAGGGCTCGGCGTCAGGGACTTCCCTCATCGCACGTGTGAAACCGTCAAGTCTTTCCGTTGCGTTTCGTGCGTAAGACGGCCCTCCTATGAAGCCTATTCTCCGGTGACCCTTCTCGAGAAGATGGTGAGTCAGCGCCGCGGCACCCCCCGCGTTGTCCGACACAATGCAGCTAACCGAACGGGCTTTTGGGGGCCGATTGGTGAACACGACTCGTCGGGGGTCTGCCAGCACCGTTAGCAAAGCGGCCTCGTCACGTCCCGCGGACGCGTGGATGACACCGTCCAGCCCTTGGTTGACAAGGCAGGTGACCGACCGGCGAGTCTCGGCCACCCGGTCTTCTGTATTGCAGATCACGACCATGTACCCGGCACTGGCTGCTTCTCGCTCGATGCTTTTTGCGAGCTGGGGGTAAAAAGGGTTTGTTATGTCGCTGACCAGCAGCGCCAGCAAACGCGTCTGCCCCGACACGAGTGCCCGCGCGATAGGAGACGGTCGGTACCCCAGTTTCTCTACCGTCTCGCGCACTAACGCTCGCGTCTCAGTATGTACGTCCTGGTGGTCGCGGAGCACGCGGGAGACAGTCGTGACCGACACCCCCGCTGCACGCGCTACATCCTCGATGGTGACCTTCCCGGAGCTCCGCCGACGTGTGCGCCTGCCGGATGGCGACGCACCCGACGTACCAACATTTAGGGGCAGATCGTCATGAGCGTGGGCCCCTCGCCCATCGCTCAGCCCAGTGGCGTCGGGCACCGACGCTTCGTCAGGCTTGCCAACCCTCTTCCCCTGGCCATATGGAGTCATGGTGTGACCAGGCTAACCGGACGCTCCTGGAAGAGGGAGTAGTCATGCGAGGGGAGCAGCCGGGATGCACGCGACCGCAGCAGGTCCAGGGAGTGCATTGACGCGTCCACGTCGACGTGGTAGCCAGGCGGCATATCTTCCTCCAAGTTGTCGTAGGTCATCATCGCGTCACCGGCTATACAATATGTGCCTCCTTGGGTCCGGACAAGGACCGCCTGCGAACCAGGGGTGTGACCCGGCGCCGGGATGACCGTGATCCCAGGCGCGACCTCGTGCTCCCCGCGGACCGTCGTTAGGTTCGACACAACGTACGGGGGTGGTAGCTGCCAACCGCTCTCTGGGCTCAGGTACCCACGCCTGAAAAAGCGCCCGGGCGCAATAGCGTAACGAAGCTCCGTTTCCTGCACGACGATGCTTGCCTCGGGGAACAGGTCACAGTTGCCTGCATGGTCCCAGTGCAGGTGCGTTAGTATAACCAACTCGACGTCCCCAGGGGACACGCCAGAGGCTCTCAGGGCGTTCTCCGGGATCTGCTCCTTGGTCCTCTCGAATGTCTCGCCCATGAACTCGTTGGGCTTACCCTGGGGGTTTACACTCGTGTCCACGACGATGGTCGTAGGTCCCTCGAGCACCCACATTACGCGAGGGATCGTGATAGCTTCGCCACAGTGGCGCAGGTAAGTGAGGACCGAGCCTTCCACGACCGAAGTCCCTGTGTCGAGCGCTTTGATAGTCCATGTTGGTTCTTCAACCACCCCAAACTCACTCCTCTCCGATGTCTTCATTTCAGCGCAACCCGCAGAGAACCGCTCCCCTTCTTGCATCGGCAGTGGCGCCCAAGCCTTGTCCGACGCCCGTAACGCTACGTTAGGTTCAACCCACGCCACGACGCAGCCCCTCAAGCACCTCCGCCAGTCCTGCCCCCGTCGGCGAGCGAGCGGCGCACCAACAGCCTCGCGAGCTTATTAGCCGTCCCCGTTACGGCTTGGCCAACCATGTCTTACTGAGCCCCCACGCTCATCGTGATACCCCCCAGTCGTCGTGACCGGCCAGCCCGCCTCCGAAGCAGAGTGTCCACAGTGACTGCAAGCAGAACGACAGCACCTTGCACCATGTACTTAACCGGGGAGGAAGCGTTCATCAAGTCCAGGCCATTGCTTATGGCAGACATGATGAGCGCCCCGGATAACGCTGCCCACACGGTACCCTGGCCACCGAAGAGGCTGGTGCCACCAATGACCGCCGCCCCGATCGCTTCTAGGAGCAGTGTTCCGCCCCCAGTGAGCGTTCCGGCCGAACTGTTATAAGAAGCGGCCATGAGCCCACCAACTGCCCCCAGGGTACCCGCTATCACGAAGGCCGTGAAACGTATCCGCCTCACCCCAATCCCGGCGCGCCGAGCTGGCTCGGGATTGCCCCCAATTGCGAACACGTTCCGGCCAGGACGCGTGTGCTGGAGGATCCACCATCCGGCGAGTAGCAAGCCCATGACGACCACGAAGGCCGTGGGTACGCCCTTGTAACTATTAAGAATAGCCACCACACCGACCATCAGCACAGCGGCTAGAGCAGGCAAGGCCAGCGACCCAAAGCGGCGCCGGCCACCCGCAGCGCGCAAACGCAACAATGCGCGCGCGATCACGGCAGCAGCCAGGGCTCCCCCCACGATCCAGCCGGCACCGCCAGGTATGTACGAACCGGTCAGCGCGGCCACCTGAGGGTTAAAGATGCTTAGCGTACCCTGAGGCCCCAGTATGAAGAGTTGCAGCCCGAGGAAGCCAAGCCATCCTCCGATCGTCACCACGAAAGACGGAATACGGATAAACGCAATCCAGGCACCCTGGAACGCCCCCATGGCAGCACCGCAGGCCAGAGCAATGATCATCCCCAACCACCACGGCAAACCGACCTCCGAAACCATAACGCCGAGGATCGCTGAGGTCGCCCCCACGATAGAGCCAAGGGAGAGGTCGATTTCCGCAAGGAGGAGTACACCCACCTCACCAAGTGCAATCGGCACCAATGTTGTCGTCTGCACTACGAGGTTGCTCAGGTTGGATCCCGTGAGGAAGTAGCGCGACTCGATCTCGAAGAACACCGCGATGACCACGAGGCTAATGACCGCCGGCATCGCCGTACCCTGCTCCACAATGGCCGACAGCCAAGACGGGACACGGCCCTGGCGTCCGCCTGCCCGCGACGTGCCTGGCTGGCGCTGCCCCTCCTGCAACTGGGCGCTACGCTCCCCCCCGTCCCTAACTTCACGGGCAGCGGCGACCTTTACGTCCCCAACGCCTCGTTGGCCGATGTTTTCCTCCGACCTCATCATTGCCTCCCCATAATTGCCTTGACGACCGTTTCGGGTGTTGTCTCCGAGCGGTCGAAGACGCCCGCCACCCTCCCCAAGCGCAAGACCACAATGCGGTCAGCTACCTCAAACACTTGGCGGATGTTGTGGCTAATGAGCAACAGGCCTGCTCCTTGTTGCTTGAGCCGCAATATTAGATCCAGTACGTGCCGAGCCTCACGCAGCCCGAGCGACGCGGTGGGCTCGTCGAGGAGCAAGATATTGCAATTGTCCAACGTGGCGCGCGCAACCGCCACCGTCTGGCGCTGCCCTCCTGAGAGCTGGGAGACCGGCAGGTTGACGTCCGAGATGTTCCCGATGCCGAGATCAGACAGCACGGCCCTCGTCCGCTCCCCCATGGCACCGAAGTCAACCCAGCGCACAGGCCCCACTCCCCGGTACAACTCGCGCCCGAGGAACAGGTTCTCTACAGTGCCCAGGTTGTCTGCGAGCCCCAGATCTTGGTGGATCGTACGGATGCCCAACCTGGCCGCGTCGTTCGGGGAGTGCACCACAATGCGCGCACCATGCATGTACAACTCACCCTCATCCATAGGAATCACGCCAGAAACGATCTTCACGAACGTGCTTTTGCCGGCCCCGTTGTCGCCAACTAGGGCCACTACCTCACTGTCGTTGACCGAGAGATCGACACCGTCGAGGGCCTGCACCTGACCAAAAGACTTCCTCACACCCGACACGCGCAACACTTCTTGGCCCCTCGACAGCCCCGGGGCGAGCATCGGCGCCCCCCCTTCAACCGCCGTCACTGCCGCGCTCGCGACGGGGTTGGCGTCCGACCCCTTGGCCCCACCTGGTGTCCAAAGGCCGCGCACGTCATAGTTGTCCTCCCATGACCGCAGTCACCACTTCTTCGGGAGTGGTCTCGGCCCCGGTGAAAACTCCCGCGAGCCTGCCGCGGTGTAGAACGGCGACCCGGTCTGCGACTTCGAAGATCTCTTCGATGCTCTGAGACACAAGCACAACGGCGCAACCGCCTGCGCGAAGTTGCATGACCATGTCCATGACCCGAGCGGAAGCCTCCACACTAAGACCGGTAGTGGGTTCGTCCAAGAGGACAATGCGGTACTGGCCGAGGGTTGCCCGGGCGACGGCAACCGCTTGGCGCTGACCGCCAGACAGCCGCGCCACCGGGGTGCGTATATCCGCGATCGTGGTAATGCGCAGCTTTGACAAGGCCACTTCCGTCGGCTGCACCATAGACTTGAAATCCACCATGTGCAACGGCCCCGCCCACCGGGCTAGCTCCTCACCGAGGAAGACGTTCTCTATTACGTCCAGGTTTTCTGCCAGCTTCTGCTCTTGATGGACGGTCCGGATGCCAAGAGAACGTGCAACAGCCGGCGAGCCGATGTCAACGCTGTTACCTAAGACGTAGAACTCGGCCTTATCCGGGCGGACGACGCCCGAGATGATGTTTACCAAGGTGCTCTTGCCGGCACCATTGTCACCAACTAGGGCAAGCACTTCCCCCTGGCAGACCGAGACCGTCACGCCGTCCAGTGCCACCACACCGCCATAAGACTTGCTTACGTCCACGGCACGTAACACTTCGCTGCCACCCTGGCTCTCTTCCGCAGGACGGGTAAGCCGCCGCTTCGAGAAGCGGCGGCTTGAAGCTCGTATCAACACGGGCCGGCTCCCCTGCACTTTTTCACCCAATGGGCAGCCCGTTGCCGGCTTGCCAACACCCTCACTTGCAGAAGGCAACCGTACTCGGGATGCCCTTGCACAGCTGGGCCTTGGTATACACGTGGTCCTTCACGAGCTGGCCCATATTCGCAGCTGTGATCACGGTCTCGGGGACGCCTGCCAGCGGGATGATCCTAGAGACACCATGGGGGCCATATTTGTTGTTGACACTCCCGTTGAAGAAGCCCTTTGGCGGCGCCTGGTGCTTGAACAAGTCGACAACCAGTTCCGCCGTTAAGTGCGCTTCCTCGTTGATCGGACGGTATACGCTCATGCTCTGCAAACCCTTCAGGATCAGCTGGTCCGAAGCGAGCGTGGCGTCGATCCCGGTCACAGGGATCTTCCCGGCCAGGCCGACACTTTGTAGGGCTGCGATGGCGCCCTCTGCCGTCGAGTCGTTGCTGGCCAGTACGGCCTGGATATTGTTGTGGGTCTCGGTGAGGAACGCCGCCATTTCTGAGTGCGCAGCTGATGTGTCCCACTCGGGCGTCCACACTGGGCCCACTTCCTTTCGCGCTCCAGACTTGAAGATGGGACCAAGCACCTTCATGTACCCGCTGTACTCCAAGTGGGCGAAGGAGTCCGTCGGTGAACCGGCTATCACTGCTATGCGGTCGCCAGTCTTGGTGTGGGCGATGATCCAATTGCCCAAAGTCATACCGATCTCGTACGGGTTGTCGCCGGTCATGTACTTGACGGGCGCATTGTAGATCTCCCTGGTATATGCAA
>DAHWQF010000168.1 GCA_027334785.1 Acidimicrobiaceae bacterium | reverse complement strand
CGCCGGCAGGCCCGCGGCTGATCAGTACGTGTAGAAGCCCCGCCCGCTCTTGCGGCCCAGCCAGCCGGCCTCCACCATCCTTAGGAGCAGCGGCGGCGGCCCGTAGAGGGGTTCTTTGAACTCGTCGTGGAGGGTGTCCGCGATCGCTTTCACGGTGTCCAGCCCGATCAAGTCGCACAAACGGAGCGGGCCCATCGGGTGAGCACAGCCCTTTTCCATGCCGGCGTCTATGGCTTCGGCCGTCGCGAAGCCCGACTCGTACATCCGGATGGCCGATAGCAGGTAAGGGATGAGGAGGGCGCTCACCAAGAAGCCCGCCCGGTCCTTCGAACGTACGACCGTCTTGCCCAGCCGCTCGCTCACGAACGAGGCCACCGAATCTGCCACCGCCTCCTCGGTCAGGAGCGACGGTATGACCTCCACCAGGGGCTGCACGGGGACGGGGTTGAAGAAGTGCACGCCGAGCACGCGTCCCGGCCGCTCGGTGGCCCGCGCCAAGCGGATGATGGGCATGGAGGACGTGTTGGTCCCTATGACCGCGTCCTCGCGGAGCACCGAGTCCAGGCGGGCGAGTACCGTGGCCTTGGTGGAGGGATCCTCCGGGACGGCCTCCAGCACCAGCTGGAGGTCGGACAACGCAGCGAAGTCCGCGACGAACCGCAACCGCTCGAGAGCAGCGGACCGCTCCTTTTCCGCCAGCTTTCCCCTCTCCACGGCCCCCGCCAGCGAACGCCTGACCCTCTCCTCCCCCTCTTGGGCCAGTTGCTGGCTCGCTTCACAGACGACGACATCGAGCCCGGCCCGGGCGCTCACCTCGGCAATGCCCGAACCCATTACCCCGCACCCCACCACGCCCACCTGTGTGATGTCCGGCACCGGTGTCACGACCGGTAACGCGCTCGTAACATCCCTCGGCGTCGCAGTCGGGCAAGCGTTCCTGGAGGCAGCACCAAGGTACAAGGCAGCACCAAGGTACAAAATAGCCCCATGACCACTGGTGCCAGCGCCAGCCTGCCTCTCTCAGAAGACCAAGAGGAGCTCCGGGCCACGGTGGAGAGGTTCGCCAAAAAGGAAATCGCACCGGTCATAGGCGGCTTTTACGAGCGCGAAGAGTTCCCCTATGAGATCGTCGCCAAGATGGGCCAGATGGGCCTCTTTGGGCTCCCCTTCCCCGAGCGTTACGGCGGCATGGGCGGCGACCACGTGGATTTCTGCCTGGCCGTGGAGGAGCTGGCGCGCGTCGATTCCTCCGTGGCGATAACCCTGGAAGCTGCTGTCGGCCTCGGGGCTATGCCCATCTACCACTTCGGCACCGAGGAGCAAAGGCAGCGTTGGCTCCCCTCGCTTTGTCGCGGGGAGCAGCTCGGCGCCTTTGCCCTCACCGAGCCCGGCGGCGGCTCGGACGCCGGCGCCGTCCGCACGAGGGCGCGCCGAGAGGGAGGCGAGTGGGTGGTCGACGGCACCAAGGTGTTCATCACCAACGCCGGCACCGACATCACCGGTTTCGTGACGGTGGCCGCTGTGACCGGGGCCGCTGTGACCGGGGCCGCTGTGACCGGGGCCGCTGTGACCGGGGCCGGCGGGGCCGGCGCCGGCGCCACGGGAGCCGCTGCTAACGGGCCCGAAGTGACCGAGCGCGCCGGCGCAACTGGGGCCGCCCCAACCGCCGGCCACGCCCCCTCCCGAGGGCGCCCCGAGATCTCGGCGATCGTGGTCCCGGCCGGCACGCCCGGGCTTTCGGTGTCGAAAAAGTACTCGAAGGTGGGCTGGTCAGCGTCGGACACCCGAGAGCTCTCCTTCTCCGGTTGCCGGGTACCGCTCGAAAACCTGCTCGGCGTGGAAGGGCGCGGCTACGCCCAGTTCCTCCAGATCCTCGACGAGGGCAGGGTCGCGGTCGCCGCCCTGTCCGTCGGCCTCGCCCAAGGCTGCATAGACGAGTGCCTCTCATACATGGCGGAACGGGAGGCCTTCGGCAGGAAGCTCGCTGAGTACGAGGCTCTGCAGTTCAAGCTGGCGGACATGGAGGCGAGGACCCACGCGGCGCGCCTCGCCTGGTACGACGCCGCCCGCCGGCTCGTTGACGGCAAGCCTTTCAAAAAAGAGGCCGCCATGGCCAAGCTGCTGGCATCCGATGCCGCCATGGTCAACGCCCGCGAAGCGACCCAGATCTTCGGCGGGTACGGCTTCATGAACGAGACCCCGGTCGGCCGTTTTTACCGGGACGCCAAGATCCTGGAGGTCGGCGAGGGTACTTCGGAGGTCCTGCGCCTGGTCATAGCACGCGAGCTCGGCTTGCCCGCCGGCCCGGGTACCCGTGCCTGAGCCGCTAGCCGGTGGGCGGGTGCTGAGGCCGGTGCCGTGCTGAGCCGCCAGCCGGCGGCGAGCGGTGGGCGGGTGCTGAGGCCGGTGCCGTGCTGAGCCGCTACCCGGTCGGCATCGCCGCTTTGGCCATCGCGCTCGCCCTGGCCGGGAGAAGGCTCTTTTGGTTGGCGCGCCTGCTGCTCTCCGGCGCCCCTGTCACCGAGGCTCTCCCCAGCTGGCGGGTGCGCCTGGCCGCGGTCGGGCGCGAAGTGCTCTTGCAGCAAAGGCTGGTGCGCTGGCGGGGCGCCGGCCTCGCCCACGCCGCCACCTTCTGGGGCTTCGTGGTCCTACTGCTAACGGTCATAGAGGCCTTCGGCGACCTGTTCTCGCCTAGCTTTGCCATCCCGGGGATCGGCCACAACGGCGCCGTCGGGTTCTTGGAGGACTTCTTTGCCTGTGCCGCGCTCGTGGCCGTTTGTACCTTCGGCTTCATCAGGGTGGCCGCCAGCCCGCGGCGCAAGCAGCGGGGGTCACGCTTCTTTGGTTCCCATACCAAGGCGGCCTGGCTCGTGCTCGTGCTGATCGCCGGCGTGGTCGTCACCCTCCTCCTCTACCGCGCCGCCGAGGCCAACACGGGCGACCTCCCCTACGACTGGTGGGCCTTCGCCTCCCATGGCATCGGCCGTGCGCTCGCGCCCCTCGGGAGGAGCACCAACGCCACCCTGGCCACGGTTTTCGTCGACTTGAACGTGGTTATCATCTCGGCCTTCTTGGTCTTCGTCGTGTACTCCAAGCACCTCCACATCGTCCTCGCCCCGTTCAACGTCGCCCTTTCCCGCCAGCCGCGCGCCCTCGGCCCCCTCGCCTCGACGCCTGCCATGGGCCCCGAAGACATAACCGAGGACTCCGTGTTCGGCGCCGGCGCCATACAACAGCTCAGCCAGAAACGCCTCCTCGACCTCGCCACCTGTACCGAGTGCGGTAGGTGCCAGAGCCAGTGCCCGGCCTGGCTCACCGGCAAAGCGCTCTCGCCGAAGCTCGTGGTGATGGACCTGCGCGACGAACTGTTCGCATCTGCGCCCCGCCTGCTCGGCCGCCCGGGAAGCACAAGCCAGCCAGAGCGCCGGCTCGTTCCCGACGTCATCTCGCCTGATGCCCTCTGGGCCTGCACCACCTGCGGGGCTTGCGTCGAGCAGTGCCCGGTCGATATCGCCCATGTCGACACCATCGTGGAAATGCGCCGGCACCAGGTCATGATGGAGTCGGAGTTCCCGAGCGAGGCGGCAGCCATGTTGCGCAACATCGAGGGCCGGGGCGACCCCTGGGGCCTCGGCAGCGCCAAGCGCCTCGAATGGACGGTGGGGCTCGGTTTCGAGGTGCCTGTCGTTGCCGAGGGGGCGGCCATGGAAGCCGAGTACCTGCTTTGGGTGGGGTGCGCCGGCGCGTTCGACGACCGGGCCAAGAAGACTTCGAGGGCGCTGGCCCGCCTGCTCCATGCCGCCGGCGTCAGCTTCGCCGTGCTCGGCGGGCGCGAGAGCTGCACTGGGGATCCGGCCCGCCGGCTCGGCAACGAGTACCTCTACCAGGAGCAGGCGAGGAAAAACCTGGCCAGGTTCGCCGCCTCGGGGGTACACAAGGTCATCGCCTCCTGCCCGCACTGCTTCAACTCGCTCGGCCAGGAGTACCCGGCGCTCGGCGGGCAGCTGCAAGTCACCCACCATTCCCAGTTACTGGCCGAGCTCGTAGCCCAAGGGCGCATCACGCCGGCCCGTCTCGACGCCTCCGTCGTCTACCACGACCCCTGTTACCTCGGCCGGCACAACCGGGTCTTCGACGAGCCCCGTTCCCTCGTCGACTCGCTACCGGGCGCCCGACGTGTGGAAATGGGCCGCTGCCGGGACAAGAGTTTCTGCTGCGGTGCCGGCGGGGCGCGTATGTGGATGGAGGAGCCCGCCGGCCAGCGCGTCAACCACGCCCGCGCCGAAGAAGCCCTCTCGACCGGCGCCGGCGTGCTCGCCACGGCGTGCCCTTTCTGCCTGATCATGCTCGACGACGCCGTGAAGTCCAAGGCGAGGCAGGACATGGCCGTGCTCGACATCGCCCAGCTCCTAGACGGCGCCGGTCCCTACTAGGCGGCCCCGGGGCTCCGGAGGCCAAGGAGGACGCCAGGGCACTAGGCGGCCCCGGGGCCCCGGAGGCCAAGGAGGACGCCAGGGCACTAGGCGGGCCCGGGCCGCCAATCCCGGAGCGGTGCCAGGCGCCCCGCGCCGGCGGTCACCCGGCGTAGGAGCGCCGGCGCGTCCGACAGTGTCTCCACAGCGAAGAAGTTGCTCTCCCCGGCCGCCACCTTCGCCCGCGAACCCTCCTCGCCGGCGCCGGCCCCTCCCTTCAGCCCCTCCCCCCGGGCGACGAGCGCTCGCTTCGCCATGAGCCAGCCCCCGAGGGTGGCACCAGCCAGTTGCAGGTAGGCGGTGGCACCGGCCAGGACATCGTCGGGGCTCGAGGTGTACCTGTCGGCCACCCACGCCGTGGCCTCGGTAAGTGCCTCGTGGGCCTCTTCGAGCGCCTGGGCCGTCGGGCCCAGTTCGGGCAGGGGGAGCACCTTGACGGTCGCCATGATGTCGTCGCCGAGCAAACGCATGACGCGCCCGCCGTCCCGGCTCACCTTGCGAACGGCCAGATCTATGGCCTGGATCCCGTTGGTCCCTTCGTAGATCGGGCCGATCCTCGAGTCGCGGAGGCGCTGGGCCACCCCAGCCTCTTCCAGGTACCCGCTGCCGCCGTGCACTTGCAAAGCGAGCGAGCTGGCGAGGAAGCCTTGGTCGGTGGCCCACGCCTTGGCGATGGGCACGAGCAGGCCGAAGCGGGCCTCGCCCGAGCGCCGCTCGGCTTCTCCGGCCCCGTAGCGGGCCATGTCCCTCTCGGCCGAGGCGGCGTAGACGACCATGCGCGACGCCAGGGTGAGCGTGCGAACCTGGAGCAGCATGCGGGCGACGTCGGGGTGCTCGATGATGGGCGCCCGCTCGCCGGGCGGCGTAGAGGGCCGGCGCCCCTGGAGGCGCGCCCTCGCGTAGGCGTACGCCTGTTGGTACGCCCGCTCGCCCACGGCCGGGCCCTCTGCCCCGATGGACACCCGGGCCAAGTTCATCATGGTGAACATGGCCGGGAGCCCGCCATGGAGCGGCCCCACGAGCTCCCCGGAGGCGTTGTCGTACTCCATGACACACGTCGGGCTGGCGTGGATCCCGAGCTTTTCTTCTACCCGGGCGCAGCGGAGCGAGTTCGCCACGCCCGGCTCGCCCGAAGGGCCGAGGAGGCGCTTGGGGACCAAGAAGACCGAAAGCCCCTTGGTACCCGCCGGCGCCCCGGCCGCCCGGGCGAGCACGAAATGCACGATGTTGTCGGCGAGGTCGTGCTCGGCCCAGGTCGCAAAGATCTTGGTGCCCGAGATCCGCCAGCGGCCGTCGGGCCCTTCGGTGGCCGTGGTCCTCAGCGCGCCGAGGTCGGACCCCGCGTCGGGCTCGGTGAGCTCCATGGTCGCCGGCCAGTGCCCCGACACCAGGCGGGGGAGGTAGGTCTCGCGCTGGCGGTCGTCGCCCCACTGGAGCAAGAGCTCGGCGGCGCCGTGGGTGAGGGCGGCGTTGATCGACAGCGCCATGTTGGCCGATGCGAACATTTCTTGGAGCGCCATGGCCACCGCCCACGGGAAGCCACCACCCCCGTAGCGTTCGGGGAACTGCAGGCCACCCCAGCCACCGTCCACGTAACGGCGATAGGCCTCCTTGAACCCCGGCGGCGTGACCACCCCGCCCCGGTCATCTCTTCGCGAGCCCGTCGAGTCGCCGGCGGCATCGGTCGGCGCGATCACCTCGCTCGCGAAGCGCCCGAACTCCCCCACCACCTGCTCCACGGTCGGCCGGTCGAGATGGGCGAACTCGGGCAGCGCGAGCAGCTCCCAAAGGCCAGCCGCTTCGAGGGCCTCCACGATGTCGGCCACCGGCGCCCGGTACGAAGAAGCGCCGGCGCCCTCGCCCGTGCCCATCGGCCCAGCCCCCCTCAAGCGCTCCGCCGGTAGCTACCGCCGACCTCGTACAGCGCCGCCGTGATCTCGCCGAGAGACGCCCAACGTACCGTGCGCATGAGCTCCTCCAAGACGTTGCCGCCCGAACGCACCGTGTCTTGGAGGGCATGGAGCGCGGCCGGCCGCTTGGACGCATGGCGGGCCTGGAAGGCACGCAACCTGGCGATCTGGCGCCTCTTTTCCTCATCGCTGGCTCGCGCCAGGACGAGCCCCTCCGGCTGGGCCCCGCCATCTCGGGCGACGAAGGTGTTGACGCCGACGAGGGGCAAGGTGCCGTCATGTTTTTTCTGTTCGTAGAGCATCGAGTCGTCCTGGATCCGCCCGCGCTGGTACCCGGTCTCCATGGCCCCGAGGACCCCGCCGCGCTCGGAGATGCGTTCCAATTCGGCGAGCACAGCTTCCTCGACGGCGTCGGTGAGCTGTTCGACTATGAAGCTGCCCTGCAGCGGGTTCTCGTTTTGGGCGAGCCCCCACTCCTTGTTGATTATGAGCTGGATGGCGAGGGCGCGCCGGACCGACTCGGGGGTGGGGGTGGTCACCGCCTCGTCGTAGGCGTTGGTGTGGAGGCTGTTGGCGTTGTCGTAGACGGCGCAGAGCGCTTGCAGGGTCGTCCTTATGTCGTTGAAGGCCATTTCCTGAGCGTGGAGCGACCGGCCCGAAGTCTGAATGTGGTACTTCAGCTTTTGGGAGC
>DAHWQF010000167.1 GCA_027334785.1 Acidimicrobiaceae bacterium | reverse complement strand
CGGCCTCCGCCTCAGCCTTGCCTTCAGCCGCGGTTGGGGCCTCGTCAGCCTTGGCTTCGGCCTCCTCGGCGGCCTCCGCCTCCTCTGCCTTGGCTTCAGCCGCGGTCTCGATCTCCTCTGCCGCCGGCGCCTCAGCCTCCGGCGGCACCTCAGCCTCCGCCGGCGCCTCAGCCTCAGCCGCGGGTGGGGCCTCCGCCGCCGGCGCCTCAGCCTGCGAGGTCCTGACTATGCGCACGCTTTCGAACGCTGCGGTCGGTGCCACCACGGCTTCGTGCTGAGCCGACGCCATGCCTCGCCAGTCGCCTCCGGCCTTCCCCGTAACGCTCCTCTCTGCATCCTCGACCTGGGTGCGTCTCGCGGCACCTTCGATCTGCGGGCGTGCCAGGGGGCCCGCTCCCTGGCTCGCACCGGCGGGGGCTTGGTTGCCGGGTCCTTCTTTCTGCTGAAGCTGACCGACCTTGGGTGCCAGCACCACGGCCCCGCTGGCAGGGCTCACTTGGTCAGTGGGACTCCATACCTCGGACGGGTCTCCTTTCAGCTCTTCGAGCTCGACCGCGTGGTCACGCCCGACCGCGTCGGACGCCGCTCGGGCTTCGGCGTCGGCCCGCTGCAGCTCTTCGGTGACCTCTTCCAAGGTGCGCCGGACCGTCAGGTAGGCGCTGAGAAGCCTCTCGCGGCCCGCTCGGAGCTGCTCAATCTGAACTGTCGCCAGCTTGCGCCGGCGCGCCAGGTCCGATAGCACCTTTTCACGCTGGTCGTGGGCAGACTGCACTAACTCGTCGTGGTTGCGGGCAGCCTCGGCAGCCACGGCGGCCGCGTGCTCCTCGGCGCTGCTGCGAGTTTCGTCGGCTTCGGCCCTGGCTTGCTCCAGGACCTCTGCTGCCGCCTCCTCCGCTTCGGCCGTTCGCTCGGCCAGGAGTGACTCGGCGCTTGTGATCAACTCGTCGGCCTTGGACTGCGCCTCGGCCACAAGGCGCTCGGCCGTGGCTTCGGCCTTTGCCACCACCTCGGCTGCCGCGCCATGTGCGCTGCGGAGTATTGCGGCGGTCTCCGCCCCGAGGGCCGAAGTCAAGGTGGCTTCGTCCAGCTGTGGGTGAGCGAGGCGCTCCTCCGCGTCACGCCTCGCAGCCTCGGCTGACTCAGCGCGCTGCTTGAGCGCCCTGACTTGCTCCGCCACGTCGGCTAGGAACTGCTTGACCTCTTCTTGGTCGTAGCCCCGCCAGCTTTGCGCGAAACGGCGCCCAGCTATGGTCTCGACCGACATGTCCGGCAGGTCTGTGCGGCGATGTTGGACACGCTCAGTGGGCATACCCGGCCAGCCTAGGCGTGGCCAGGCGCGCCTTGGCGCACCCTAGAGGGTAAGACCGTGAAGGGGTGCGATAGTTCGCCCCTAGCGGGAGCCGGGTGTTGCGCAACTACTCGGGCAGGTGGCCACCGTAGCGGTCCTTCAGGACCTGCAGCGCCTGCTGCAGGGTCGAAACTGGTACCACTTGGAGCCGCTTGCTTGCCACGGGTTTGGCTTGGCCGTACTCGGCTGCGGGTACGAAGAACACCTGGGCGCCCGCCTTTTCTACCGCGATCGTCTTCTGCTGGACGCCGCCGACCGGGCCTACCTGCCCATCGGGGGAGATCGTCCCGGTGGCTGCCACGGTGTGACCTCCCGTGAGGTCGCCGGCAGTGAGCGTGTCGAGGATGGCGAGAGTGAAGGCGAGCCCCGCCGAAGGGCCGCCGATCCCGCCGGCGTTGACAGAGACATGGAAGGGGAGCTCGGGCTTTACCATGGTCTGCACGGCCACGCCGAGGTAGGCGCGGCTGGCGAGACCCGGCGGCGGGGGGGCCAACCGGACCTTCACTTGTTTCGCCGTCTTGGCACCGTTGCGGTGGTCCGTCAAGGTCACTGTCGTCCCGGGGGAAAGGCGACGGAGCAACGTGACGAATTGTGTGGCGCTGTCGACCGGCTTGCCGTCCACGGCCGTGATGACGTCGTTGCACTTGATGCCGGCGTTCCAAGCGGGAGTGCCAGAGAGCACCGCTTCAATCTGGGCGCCGAGCTGCTTCTCCCTGACCGGGTAGTGGAGGGCGCGTAGGGCGGCCATGGCGGCGTCCTGGTTGGCCGAGACCATCTGCTGGGTGTCCTGGCAGCCGAGCTCGGAGGTGGGGGTGTCGCCGGCATAAGCCACGACGTTCACGAGCTGGCGTTGGGAGCCGAGCAGCCCCAGCTTGTACTCGGCCCAGTCGAGCGGGCTGGCCTGGCTGACCTCCACGTCAACCATCAACAGGCGGCCGCTCACGGCATGCGCCTTGGAGCGCGGGACGACCAGCCGCACGCACGGGGTGCCGTCGGGCAGGGCGAGCTCGCCACCGTGAGGTTTGCAATTCGAGCTCGCAGTGACGAGCGGGGCCGTGCCAGGGGCGAAGACGAAGTACTGCCCTGCCGAGTGCACGGCGATCCCGACCAGCACGCCTACGGCAACGAGCACAGCCACGGCAATCGCGAGGACGGGCTTCCGACGCCACCAGACGTGGGCGCGCTCACCAGGGTCATGCCCAGCTACAGTCTCATCGGTGTTCATCGGGACCACTGCCTCGTCTTCGGGTGCCGGCGACCCCGGCGGGACAGGGGCCAGCGTACGCAGGTCCGCGGTGATGGCGGGTTACACCGGCGACGAAGCGGCAGCGAGAGCAGCCCTCTCCAATGAGTCGCCGGCGGTGCGCGCGGCGGGGTTGGGCGCCCTCGCACGTCTTGACTTGCTGAAACCCTGGGAGCTCCGGGCCGCCCTGGTTGACCCAGCGGCACTCGTACGCCGGCGAGCCTGTGAACTGGCCGGGCGCCCTGGCTTTGCGGGGATGGGGGGCTCCGGCGGGGCGGACGCCGGCGGGGCGGACGCCGGCGGGGCGGACGCCGGCGGGGCGGACGTCGGTGACGCCCTCACCCGGGCCTTGTCGGACCCAGATCCATCAGTGGTAGAGGCTGCCTGTTACGCCCTGGGTGAGCTGGGCGCCGCCGATGTCAGCGGGCAAGAGGAGAGCGACCTGGCCGTCGAGGAGCGGGGCGCGCCTGCCGGCGAGGTGCTGGACGTGCGTGCCGGCGAGGTTGTGGGGCCGCTCGCGACCATTGCCACCTCTCATCCTGAGGCCGTTTGTAGGGAAGCGGCGGTGGCTGCCCTGGGTGCGCTCGGCCACCCCGACGGGCTCCGGGCCGTACTGGCGGCCATGGGGGACAAGCCCGCGCTAAGGCGACGGGCGGCCGTGGCCTTGGCGGCGTTCGAAGCGCCCGAAGCCGAGCTTGCTCTCGAGAGAGCGGCCCAGGACCGCGACTGGCAGGTGCGCCAGGTGGCCGAGGACCTGCTCGGCCGCCACTCAGAGCGTCCCTGAGGACCTCAGGTCTGGCCTCTGCCGCTGGCCAGCGCGAAAAACTGGTGAACGTACCTCCAAGAAGGCCACGTTCATAAGTTTTGAACGATAAAAGTGTTCAGTTTTCTGGTTGATGTGGCCTCGGCAGAGTCAGATCAGCCAGGATTGTGCACGCGGGTCCGCCGGCGCGACGGTGGTGCTGTCAGCCGGAGGGGGCGCCGCCGGTGCCGGAGGGGGTGCTGCCGGCGCCGGAGGGGGTGCTGCCGGCGACCCGTCTCAGGTCATCAGAAGGTGACGGACCGCATCGAAGTTCTCGATGCACTTGCCGGCGCCCTTCACGACGCACTCGAGAGGGGCGTCCACAAGGTGCACGGGCAACCCCGTTTCCTCGGACAGCCGCTTGTCCAAGCCCTTTAGCATGCTGCCTCCCCCGACGAGGTGCAAGCCCTGGCTCAGCAGGTCCTGAGAGAGCTCGGGGGGTGCCGCGCCGAGGCAACGGAGGACAGCGTCGACTATCGAGCCGACCTGCTCTTCGATCGCCTCCCGCACCTCTTCTGGGGCGAGGATCACCGTCTTTGGCAGTCCGCTCATGAGGTCACGCCCACGCACCTCGGCCTTGACCCCGTCATCGAGGGGCCACGCCGAGCCGATGGCCACTTTTATTTCTTCTGCCGTCCGTTCGCCGATGGCGATCCCGTACTCGCGTCGCACGTACGCCTGGATGGTCGCGTCGATGTCGAAGCTGCCCACCCGTATGGCCTCGAGAGCCACCACGCCGCCAAGGGACACCACCGCCGTTTCGGTGGTGCCACCGCCTACGTCGCAGATCATGTTGCCGAGGGGCTGGTGGATGGGCAGCCCTGCCCCGATCGCCGCCGCCATGGGCTGCTCGAGCAAGCTCACGCTGTTGGCGCCGGCGGCGCGCGCCGCTTCTTCCACGGCCCGCCGCTCGACCGCTGTTATAGCGGACGGTACGCAGATGAGCACCCTAGGGCGGCCAAAGCGCGAGATGCCGGCGCGCTTTAGCAGGAGCTCGATCATCCTTTGGGTTATGTCGAAGTCCGTGATGGCGCCCTTACGGAGAGGCCGGACCGCGACAATGTAACCAGGGGTACGGCCGATCATCTGCCACGCCTCCCGGCCCATGTTGAGCACGGTGTTGGTCCGGCTGTCCAAGGCGATCACGGTCGGCTCGTTGAGGACGATGCCCCGGCCCTTGGCATACACGAGCGTGTTGGCTGTACCGAGGTCTATTGCGAGGTCCCTAGACAGGTTCGGCCTCCCCTCTGCGCGGTGGGCGTTGTTCTTGTAACTTCGCTGCCCCACCCCTTGGTTGCGCGCTGCCTTGCCTACCGGCAGGCCGGTGGCTCGGAGCGACGGCCTGGAGCGACCGGGCGAACTCGTCCATACGGTCCTCCATGGACTTAGGCCGGCGCGACACCAGCACTATCACGGTGATGATGAGCGCTGCCGCGACTACGGCACCACCTATCCAAGCGAGCGTCGCCCACTGGATGCTCGTGCTCGCTGCTTTGGCAGCCGCGAGGTATAGCACGGCTTCAAACTCCCATCGCTGTGCTGGCCACGTGAACGCCGGTGCTCTCGAGCGAGCACGCCTCGAGCGCCCAGTCGCTGCCACCCTCCCAGGTCTCCCGCTTCCAAATCGGCACGCGGGACTTTAGCGCGTCGATGGCGAAGCGAGCGGCCTCGAAGGCTTCGGCCCTATGAGGCGCCGACACCGCCACCACGACTGAGACCTCGGTAGGAACGAGCGTGCCAGTGCGGTGCCAGAGTACGACACGGCCGCTCTCGGGCCAGCGTCGCCGCAGCTCGCCAGCGACCTCGCCCATGAGCCGGCAGGCTGCTCCCGCGTAGGCCTCGTACTCGAGCGATACGACCCCTGGCCTCCCTTCGGCGTGGTCCCTGACAGTGCCGGCAAACACCACTAGTGCCCCGCTGCGGGGCACCACGGGCCAGGTGGTTGCCAAACCGAGCGGGAGCGGCTCGCTCGTCAG
Source organism: Acidimicrobiaceae bacterium (assembly GCA_027334785.1). GTDB lineage: Bacteria > Actinomycetota > Acidimicrobiia > Acidimicrobiales > Palsa-688 > JAJZYO01. The sequence continues at coordinate 1,713 of DAHWQF010000167.1, read as the reverse complement.
CTCGATCCAGTCGTCGCCGGAAGGGGTCACCCAATGGGGCTGGGCCACCGGCCAATCCTACGCCGGCCTGCCAGCCGGCGTCTAAAGGCGTTTCGATGGTGGGGGACCGCGGCCCATGGCCGGGCAGGGCCGGAGGGTTGGCCGAGCGTGGGGCGACCTCAGCGCGGCCAAGTGTCTATACAACCTCGTCCTGAGCATGGAGCCAGCAGAGGAACAACCCGACAACCCTGGCGAGGAGGAAGGTCCCCCCGCGCCCTGGCTCCCGCCCGACGACCGGTTGTGGAGGCACCCTTCCGAGATGAGGTCCCACCCGGCGGTGGCCGGCGCCGGGCGCGGCCGTTGGTTCACCCGCTGGGCCCGAAGCCCGCAAGTGGGTACTTGGCTGGTGGGGCTGGCTTCGGGCTGCGCCGCGGCACTCGTGACCGCCGGCGTGCTGCTTGCTTCCGGAGGGGTACCGACGGCCACCCCGATCACGACCACAGTTCAGGTCCCCCCGCAGCGCTCGGCGCCGGCGACTCCCGCCGGCGCGGGCATAACCTCGCTCCTCCAGTCAGTGGACCCGTCGGTTGTGGGCGTGACTGTCAACGGGCCTCAGGGCGAGGAACTCGGCTCGGGGGTCATCGTCAACGTGACCGGGAAAGACAGCTTCATACTGACCGACAGCGCCCAGTTCGCCGGCTCTAGTTCGGACACCCAGGTGCAGGTCACTGCCTATTGGGGCTACGTCGCCAAGGCACACGTCGTGGCGGTCGACCCTTCGGCAGGGATCGCCCTCATAAAGGCGACGCTCGAGCCCCTGAAGGACGTGAGCCCGGCCACGCTCGGGAGTGCCGCCAACATCCAAGACGGTGAGCAGGTGATCGCGGTCTCCTCCCTCTACATGGCGGGCAGCAACAACGGGCCCAACTTCACCACCGGCTACATGAGCGACATCTTGAACTACATCCAGCCGGCCAACGGCAACGACAACGGCATGTTCTCGATGCTGGTCGCGAGCATGAACGTGAGCTCGTGGGCTTATGGCGGGGCCTTGGTCGACACCAACGGCAACCTGCTCGGCATTGTCACCCCGGTCCCCGGACAGTCCAGCCAGTCCGGGCTCACCTACGTCACGCCCATTGACATGGCGATGGCAGACGCCACGGCCATGATGAAAAACGGCCAGCCGGCGCCGCACGCCTGGCTCGGCATACTAGGCGCCACGGACCTCTCCGGCCCTACAGCTCGCCACCTCGGGGTGTCCGCGGCCGTCGAAGTCGAGTCCGTGGCGGCCGGGAGCCCGGCGGCGAAAGCGGGCATTGCCGACTACGACCTCATCACCGCGATAGGGGGCCACCCGGTCGGATCGGTCGGCGCCCTGGTCAACTGGCTGGCGACGGCCAAGCCCGGCCAAGTGGTGAGCGTGGAATGGTTCTCGGGCGACCGGCGCTACTCGAAGAACATCTCACTCGGCACGCAACCCGCGACTGCCTCGTCCACCTAGCGGCGCCACGTTGCCGCGCCCAGGCCGGGTTGAGCCCAGGCCGGGTTGAGCCCCAGGCCGGGTTGAGGCTTTAGCGCTTGTGGCGCCACCAGGCGGCGCCGCCGGCACCGGTCGCCACGACGACCAGGCCGGCGGCGGCCAGAGTCAGGGCCACACGCCGCGCCTGGGGCAGGTCGTCCCAGCGGCCTCGCTCGTCGCTCGCGACGAGCGCCTGCTCGGAGTTGTACTCG
>DAHWQF010000166.1 GCA_027334785.1 Acidimicrobiaceae bacterium | reverse complement strand
CTATCGCCGCGCCCGACACGATCATCGCCTGCTGGCGGGAGAGTCCCCCGGCCCTGGCCGCCGCTTCGACCTCCGGCTGGTCCTTCATCTGCTCCGCGGCGGCTATGGCCCTGTCTGCCTCCTTCACAGACGTGCCCGACGCTTTGGCCAGGCTTCGAACCGCCTGCTTGCGGGCGCTCTCCCGCTTGCCGAGCGTGGCCATCCTCGCCGCCACCACCGAAGCCCGTGCCCTGGCCAATGCCGGCTACGTATACGTGTTCGTAGCCGGGACCAGCACGGTCCCGCCTTCTCGGCCCGGTCCCGCCCTCTCGGTGCGGTCCTGTTTTCTCGGTCCGGTCCTGTTTCCTCGGTGCGCCAGGCGCCTGTGTGGTGACGCCAGGTGCACCGAGGAGGCGAAAGCACTCCCGGTTGGACGAGCACCGACACTCTTTACGGTCATAAGAACGCTGAGAGTGCTTGAGCAGGCCGGGAGGGCCGCGCACCACCGGCCTGGCCGGCGCGCTAGCCTCAAACATTTAGGTTCCCTTAAGGCAACGCGCCGGCAGGCCAGCCAGTCAGGCTGAGGCTCTAAGCCGGCGAGCAACGACGAGGAGGTCGAACATGATTCAGAGAGGTCATTGGAGAGCAGTGGCCGGGGCGGCTGCCGCCGGCGGTGCTCTCATGGCGGTCGGGGTGATGGGCTTGCCGAGCATGGCGAGCGCCAAGACCACGACGGTGGAGGCAGCCAGCGGGAGCGTGGTCACTTTCGCCGAACAGGCCGGCGCTTCGCCCAACTACATATTCCCCGAGACCACCTCGGCCAACCAGAGCCTGTTCAACAACAGCCAGTTCATCAACTTGATGTTCCCCTTGGTCTACCTGCCCGACCCGTACCAGCCCAAGATGGACTACAACCGGTCGATGGCCTACAAGCCGGTCGTCACCAACCACGACACGGTCTTCACGGTAAAGCTTAAGCACTGGATGTGGTCCGACGGCGTGCCGGTGACGGCGCGCGACCTTATCTTCTACATCAACCTTGGCAAGGCGGAGGGCACCACCTGGGGCAACTACGCCGGGACGAGCCAGTTCCCCTACAACCTGAAGAGCTACACGGCGCTCAACCCCACCACGATCCGCTTCGTGTTGAAGAGCCCGATGAACCCGACCTACTTCATCGACAACGGGATCGACTACATAACCCCGCTCCCCCAGCACGCCTGGGACAAAACCTCGCCCAACGGGACCATCGGCAATTACGACATGACGCCTGCTGGCGCCAAGAAGGTCCTTGCCTTCCTACAGAAGGAGGCTTCCGACACGAGGACCTATGCCACCAACCGCCTCTGGAATGTGGTGGACGGCCCCTACCAACTGAAGAGCTTCGGAGGTGCCAGCTCACCCGACATCTTGGTGGCCAACCCTCACTACTCGGGGACGCCGCCGGCGATCAAGACCTTCGAGGAGGTCCCCTTCACCTCTGACAGCGCGGAATTTACGGCGCTCGAGTCCGGCACAGTGGACTACGGGTACGTGCCGACCCAGGACATACCGGCTATCCCGCGAGTGAAGGCCGAGGGCTACAACATCTCCCAGACACCGGTCTGGGGCTTCGACTACATAATCCCCAACCAGAAAAACCCCCAGGTCGGCCCCATTCTGAGCCAGCCCTATATGCGCCAGGTCCTCGTTCACTTGGTCGACCAGGGCACCATGATCGCCCACTTCATGCAGGGCTATGGGACCCCGACCTACGGCCCGACCCCCATCTACCCCAAGGGCAACCCGTTCCTGTCGCCCTCGGAGTCCCACAACCCCTACCCGTACTCAGTGAACGCGGCTGAGAGCCTCCTGAGGGCCCATGGCTGGAAGGTCAACCCCGGCAAGGTGGACGTCTGCGAGGTGCCTGGTCCCAAGGGTTGCGGCACCGGCGTGGCCAAGGGCCAGAAGCTGTCGCTCAACTTGCTCTACTCGAGCGGCTTGACGATCCTGCAGGAGGACACGGATCTCTTCCAGTCCGACGCGGCGCTGGCTGGTGTCCAGATCAACCCCAAAGCCGAGACCTTTAACTCTGTCATTACCCAGGTGCAACCGTGCAACCTCCCCAAAGGCAAGGGCACCCCACAATGCAACTGGCAACTCGGGGAGTACGGTGGCATCAGCCTGTCCACCTACCCGAGCGGTGAGGGCCTGCTCAACACCGGCGGGGCTTTCAACGCCGGGCAGTTCTCCGACCCCCTCCTCGACAAGCTGATCCAGCAGAGCACAACCTCGACCGACCTGTCAGTGTACAAGAAGTACGAGGACCGGGTGGTGCGGGAAGTGCCCTGGATCTGGCAGCCAGTGCCGGACAACATCTTCGCCACCAAGAAGGGGCTCTCGGGCTACGGCCTCACGAGCCAGTTTGACGGCGGCTTCGGCTACATCGAGCCCAACTTCTGGACCTTCAACAGCCACTAGAGGGGACGCCATGAGCGCGGCAGCCGGGCCTCGGAAATTGCCCGAGGCCCGGCTTGCCGTGCGAAAGGACTCGGTGTTGGAGGACCAGGTACAAAGGGGAAAACTTGCCTCGTAGACAGACGGGAGTGGCTCCCGTCCTGCTTTTTCCGTCTCAAAAATCAGATATCCTGAGCAAGTCCTGTCGCAAGGTCCACTTGCGTCGCCCCCTTCTTGTCCAAGTAGCAAGTCTGCGCTTGGCATGGGAGGGGCAGTCGTCGTGACCGGGTACATCGCCAGGCGCGTGCTGCAGTCGCTACTGGTGCTGCTGCTCGTCACGCTCGTGATGTTCCTCTTGTTCCACCTGCTGCCCGGCAACCCAGCCAGAGCAGAGCTAGGGGTGAAGGCGAGGCCGGCCGCCATCGAGGCATTCGACAAGCTCCAAGGCCTCGACAAGCCCGTCTGGTACCAGTACTACGTGTACTTGGACCATCTCGTGCATGGCAACCTCGGTTACTCCTACATACAAAACGCGTCCGTGGCCCTGCTCTTCGTCCAGCGCTTCCCAAAGAGCATCCTCCTCGTTGGCTTGGCCACCGTCGTCGCCGTGCTCATCGCCATACCTCTTGGGGTCATGCAGGCCGTTCGGCGCAACAAGTTTGAGGACTACGTGTTGACGGGCACGTCGTTCGTGCTCTACTCGTTCCCGACCTTCTGGCTCGGGATCGTTCTAGTCGAGATCTTCGCCATCCAGTTCCGTTTCCTGCCACCGTTCGCGCCTGAGGGCAACTCGGTAACGGCCATCCTCGCCCACTGGAGGGGCCTCGTCCTTCCGGTCATGACCCTGGCGCTCATCAGCATCGCGGCCTACAGCCGCTACATGCGCTCGGCGATGATCGACAGCCTGGCCCAGGACTACATCCGCACCGCCCGGGCCAAGGGCGTGAGCCAGAGATCCATCTTGCTCCGCCACGCCCTGCGCAACTCGCTCATCCCCATGGCCACGCTCATCGGGTTGTCCATCCCCGGGGTGCTCTCTGGTGCGATTATCACCGAAGAGGTGTTCAACTACCCCGGCGTGGGGCTACTTTTCTGGCAATCCGCCCAGAGCGACGACTTCTCGGTGCTGCTCGGCCTCACTCTCGTCGCCGCGGTCGGCGTGATCGTGGGCAACCTGCTCGCCGACGTCCTCTATGCTGTGCTCGACCCGAGGATCCGGTACTGAAATGGCGAGCATCGGCATAACTGGCGTACAACCGGGGCTGGGCGAGCCCGTACCGGGCGGCGGACCGGAGGGGGTAGCCGAGCGTTACGAAGGAGGCGAGGGCCGCTCGTCGGGCAGCGTGCTGCGCCTCACGCTAGCCACGTTCATCGAAAACAAGCTGGCGGTCGTCGGTATCGCCATCTTGGTGTTGCTGGTGCTGTTTTGCTTCCTCGGCCCGCTCATCTACGTGACCAACCAACGCATTGTCAACCCCGCCTTCTCGAACTACGCTCCGAGCGGCAAGCACCTGCTCGGGACCGACGGGGAAGGCTTTGACGTCCTTGGCCGCCTTATGGTCGCGGGTCAGAGCTCGATAGAGATCGGCATGGCGGCGGGGGTCGCCGCCGCCATTTTCGGCACCCTCTATGGGGCCATTTCAGCCGTGGCGGGCGGCATCTTGGACGCGGTGATGATGCGGGTCGTAGACGCGCTCTACTCCCTGCCCACTCTCTTTCTCCTCATCCTCCTCTCGACGATCTTTTCCCCCAACCTCCCGCTTATGATCGCCGTGCTCAGCTTCATCGCCTGGCTCGGACCAGCGCGGCTCGTGCGCGGCGAGGCGCTGACGCTTCGCACCCGGGAGTACGTGCAGGCAGTTAAAGTCGCCGGCGGCACCCAGCGACGGATCGTGCTCCGCCACATCGTCCCCAACGCCATTGGCACGATCATGGTCAACACGAGCTTCCTGATCGCCGATGCCATCCTTGCCCTGGCCGCCCTCAGCTACCTCGGGCTCGGCCTCCCTAACACCACCCCCACCTGGGGAGGCATGCTCTCCAACGGCGTCAACGTGATATTCGACGGTTACTGGTGGCAGATCTACCCCGCCGGCGTGGCCATAGTGCTTACGGTGATCGCCTTCAACTTCATCGGCGACGCCCTCCGCGACAGCCTCGACGTGCGTCTCCAGCGGCGTTGAGCGGCGCCGGCAGTTCGGTCCGGTGGCGTCGGCGGGAGGGCGCTACGCTGACGCCGCGCTGAGCGAGGCCGGCTCTTCCTCCAAGGGCTCCTCGAGCGGGAAGTGGCAGGCTGCCAGGTGGCCAGGCCCAAAGGGGCGCATACGAGGCTCCTCTGCAGCGCACACCTCTTGAGCGAAGGGGCAGCGGGTCCTAAACCGGCAACCGCTCGGTGGGGAGATCGCCGACGGCAGCTCACCCTGCATCGCCGCCTTGCCGCCCCTGCCGGCAACGAGCGGGTCCGGCACAGGGATCGTATCGATCAAGCCCCGCGTGTAAGGGTGAGCGGGGTGCTGGTAGAGGTCCTCCGACGGCCCGACCTCGACCAGCTTGCCCAAGTACATGACGCCGATGGTGTCGGCCAAGTACTTGACTACCGCCAGGTCGTGAGAGATGACGATGTAGGTGAGACCGTGGCGCTCCTGGAGCGAACGCATAAGGTTGAGGATCTGGGCTTGGACCGAGACGTCGAGGGCAGAAACCGGTTCGTCGGCCACGATCAGTTTGGGCTGGAGGACCAAGGCCCGGGCGAGGCCGATCCGCTGGCGCTGGCCTCCGGAGAACTCGTGGGGGTACAGCTCGCCGGCCTTCGGCGACAGCCCGACTTCCGCCAGCACCGCCGAGACACGCTCCTCCTGGTCGTGCCGGCTCCCCTGGTGCTGGATCACGAGGGGCTCGCGGATGATCGAACGTACCCGCATGCGAGGGTCGAGCGAAGAGTAGGGATCCTGGAACATGAGCTGCAGTTCTCGCCGGCGGAGCCGGAGCCGCCTCCCCCGGAGCGCCGATACCGTCTCGCCCTCGAAGCGGACCACGCCGCTCGTCGGCCTTTCTAGGGCTACCACGAGCCGCCCGGTCGTCGTCTTGCCACAACCGGACTCGCCCACGAGGCCGAAGGTCTCCCCCTGGCGGACTTTGAATGAGACCCCCGAGACGGCCTTCACCGTGCCGATGGACCTCTGGACCACCGCGCCGGAAGTGACCGCGTACTGCTTATCGAGTTGGTCTACCTCAAGGATGACCTCCCTGCCTGCCAGCCTGTCGACCCGCGGAGAACCACGGCTGCTCCCAGTGCCGGCACGGTCCTCCCCGCCACTGACCTCGCCACGCTTGGTGGCTGCGGCAGGCCGGCGGGTCGAAGATGGCCCGCCTGGCGTGTCGAGGACTCCAGGGATCTCGTAGGGTGTGGAGGCAACCGCGCGGGCGGCGTCCTCTGCCGGCAAGAGCACCTCGGCCCCGGCGGCGTCCTCTGCCAGCCAGGGTGCCTCGGCCCTGCCACCGTCTTGCGCCGGCGGGCTCCCATCCCCTCCCCCTCGTGCCACTGGGTAGAAGCAGGCAAACACATGCTCGTCCAGAGGGTCGACGGGAGCACCGCCCGCCCCGCCGCCTGCTTCGGGCGAGAGTAAAGGTTCTTGCTCGGTGCACTCCCTGGTCACATAGCGGCAGCGAGGGGCGAAACGACAGCTGTTGAACGTCCTCGACAGGTCTGGCGGGAGGCCTGCGATCGAGTAGAGGCGCTGGGTCTTGTCCTGGTCGAGGCGCGGGATCGAACCGAACAGCGCCTCGGAATACGGGTGGCGCATCGAGCCGAAAAGCTCTTTGGTGCTGGCGGCCTCGACGACTTTGCCGGCGTACATGACCATGACCCGGTCGGTGCGCTCGGCGATGACGCCCATGTCGTGGGTTATGAGGAGCACTGCCATGTCGAGGCGCCGGCGCAGGTCGTCGATCAGGTCGAGGATCTGGGCCTGGATCGTGACGTCGAGGGCGGTCGTAGGCTCGTCAGCGATCAGGACCTTGGGTTCGCAGGAGAGGGCCATTGCTATCATCACGCGCTGGCGGAGGCCCCCGGAAAGCTGGTGGGGGTACTGGTGGAGGCGCTCTTCGGGCCGGGGCATCCCGACCAGGGCCAGGACCTCGGCGGCCCGCTCGAGTGCTTGGGACTTGGTGGCTCCTTTGTGGATCCGCACGGGCTCTGCTATTTGGCGCCCGATCGTCCAGGTCGGGTTGAGCGACGTCATCGGGTCTTGGAACACCATGGCGATGTCGTTGCCGCGGACCTTTTGCATCTCCTTCTCGGAAAGCGGTACGACCTCCCGGTTCGTGAGACGGATACTCCCCCCGGTTATGTGGCCGACATTCGGAAGGAGTTTCATCACCGCCAGGCCCGTGGTCGTCTTGCCGCAGCCTGACTCGCCGACAAGACCGAGGCACTCGCCGGCACGGACCGAGAGCGACACCCCGTCCACGGCGCGCACGTTGGAGCGGCGCAGGTGGAACTCGGCCCGCAGGTCGCTCACCTCGAGCACGGGCGCGCCAACACTTGCGGCCCCTTGGGCACCAGAGCGCGAAGAGCCCACCGACGTAACCTCGGGACCGTATACCACGGTCCCAGGCTAGCCGCGACCAGGCCAAGTGGCCCTTCGGCCCGCTGGTCGGCCAGACGGGTACGCCAGACGGCCAGCCGCC
>DAHWQF010000165.1 GCA_027334785.1 Acidimicrobiaceae bacterium | reverse complement strand
CCCTCGGAGGGCCCAGCGCTTGCGTGGAACTCGAAGACCGCGGTTACTGGCTGGCAGCCCCCGGCCCGACCTTCGCCGGCCGGGACATCTTCGCTCCCGCTGCCGCCCGGCTCGCCTGCGGTGCCAAGCTCTCGGAGCTTGGGCCGCCCGTCGCGCCCGAGACCCTGGTGCGCCTGCCGCCGCCAGTGGTCCGCCACCGCGAGGACGGCGCCCTGGAAGCCGAGGTCACTTGGGTCGATGGGTTCGGCAACGTGCAGCTGGAAGCCGGGCCGAGGGACCTCGCCGGCGGGGAGGGACCACCGGGGCCGGCGGGCCGTGGCGACCGGACGCGCATCGAAGTCGTGGGCACCCACCGGACCTCGGTTGCCGCGAGGGTGCGGGTATTCGCTGACCTCGCCCCCGGCGAGCTAGGGCTGCTCGTCGACTCCTACGGGCACCTTGCCCTCGTCTTGAACAACTCGAGTGCCGCCGATTACTTGAAAACCCAAGAAGGTGAAGTCCTAACCCTGCGCGCGCCCGCATAAGCGGCCGTGGTAACCCCGGGGCACGGGCTGCGCGGGTCGCCGGCCTAGCATCGACGCTCCGACGATCGCCCAGCCGGCGAGGCCCAGCCGGCGATCGCCCAGCCCAGCCGGCGATCGCCCAGCCGGCGATCGCCCAGCCGACGAGGTGCGGCTCTTGCCATAACCCGTCCCCCACCGCACCGCGTTCCGCCCGGAGCGCCCAGGGCAGCATCGCCTGCCACGACAGGCAGCCATGGTCGGGTCAAACGGCCTCGGCCCGGTCCCGCTCTGGTGGAACAAGGCCGTTCTCGGTGCAGTTCCGACTTCTGGGTGCGCCCCGGGGTCGTACGGCAACGCGAAGCGCGCCTGCTACTGCAGAGCGCGCCCAGAATGAACATCGGCCGCCCGCCTCGCGCCCAAAAAGCACCGCGAGGCCGGGCCCCAGCCAAGGGCCCAGCCCCGTTCCTCGCCATGCAGAGCCGGCGACCTAAATCGCTCGGCCATTGGGTTCGCCGGAGTCAGTTTCGGCAGTCTGGCCCCCGCTTGGCTGGGCCAGGCTAAACCGTCGGCCGCCCGGTCAGTTAGTGCTTGTGGTCTCCGGAGTGCCGTTGGTCTCCACCACGGTGATGTCCGCGGTCCCCATGGCCCTCATGATCGGCGGCCTGTCCATGCTTGCCATCTTTTTGCCCGCGCCCATTGGTATGCACAGGACGCCGGCTCAAGCACACGACGTCTCTGTGGAAGCGACCCCGCGCCCGCCCAAGACCTCCGGGGCGCGGCCCCCGGCCGAAGCAGCAGCCGAAGCGCACCGGGTGAAACCCAGGACCGAAGCAACAGCCCACAGCGACCATGGGGTGGCGCCCCGGGCCGAAGCAGCACTCGAACCGGCCTCGCCCCGCGCAGGGACGCACGTGATGGGGCACGGTGGTCGTCGTGGTTGGCGGAGTCGTGGTGGTCGTGGTGGTAGTGGTCGTGGTGGTAGTAGTCGTGGGTGGGGGCGGCGGGGCGCTCGTGTAGAGGTTGAACTCGTCGATCGACCACCAGTAGTGGTCACTTGTGCCCGTCAGCGTGACCCTTACGTAGCGAGCGGTCTCCGACCGGAAGCTCACAACCTGTGGTGTCCCAGTGCCGACGCAGGTCGCCGCCGTCGCCCAGTTGCTCCCGTCGTTCGACACCTCCACCTGGTAAGCACGTGCGTAGTCGGTCGGCGAATTGGGCACCTCCATGTCCAACTCGCTGAAACTCTGTGGCGAGCCCATGTCCACCTGGAAGTACAGGTTTGGCCTTTGGGTCTCGTCGGTGCTAAAGCGAGTCGTGAGGTTGCCGTCCAGCGCGTTGGCCGGTGCGTCAGCGGTAGACGACGGGGCATTGGTGCTTGCCACCCAGCCGCTCCGGTCGAGCGCGGTGCCTGAGAGCGACGCGTAGCAGTTGGCGCCCGTCGAAGAAGTGAAGAGATTGAACTCATCGATCGACCACCAATAGTTGGCTGCCCCGGTCAGGTAAACGAGTACGTACTGGGCCGTCTGAGCCGGGAAGCTCACGATCTCGGGCGTGCCGGTACCGGTGCATGTGGCCACAGTCGTCCAGGTGCTGCCGTTGTTGGACACCTCCACCTGGTACGACCTGGCATAGTCAGTGGGCGAATTGGGAACGGCCATGTCCAGCTCGTCGAAAGTCCGCGGCGAGCCCATGTTGACTTCATAGAAAAGCCCAGGGACTTGGACCTGGTTGGTGCTGAAACGGGTCGCGAGGTTGCCGTCCAAGGCGTTGGCGGCCACATCGGCCCCGGTCGCATTGGAGTTGGTGCTTGCCACCCAGCCGCTCCGGTCGAGCGCAGTGCCTGAGAGCGACGCCGAACAATTGGTCCCCGACATCAGGGTTTGCGCGGTGGCCTCGGGCACCGTCACTGAGGCCAAGCCACCCGACGCGCCTGGGACCAAAAACGCGGCCGCAGTCGCAAGCGAGGTTAGTAAGGCCGCGCCGGTGGCAAGCCGCCAGCGGTAAGCCCCACGCGAATGGGTCATCGGTCCTCCCCTACGTTGTTCGTTAGTGCTGTCTCGAAGAACCCCCGCCCTGTTGTCGCCCCGACCAGCCCGTATCAACAAACAGCAACGCGGTCGCAACTGAGCGAAGGTTGCCTCTCGTGGCACCAAGTGCCTGTTACATCTCAGGCTCACCGCTGTTAGCTGGCTTTGATGACCTTGTGATGGTTCCGTGAAGGCGGGCTGGGTACGGTAGATTTTGTGTGGTGGCAGGTCTCCAGGCGAGCGTGGTTGACTCGGCCATCGCCCACGGCCTCGGGTGGCAGCGCGAGGGCGGTGAGCTGGTAAAGAGCTGGTCCGGGCCGGACTTCGCCGCGGCTCTGGCCTACGTAAATGCGGTAGGCGAGTTGGCCGAACGCTCCAACCACCACCCGGACATCGATATCCGCTGGAACAAGGTGACGCTCCGGCTTTCCACCCACTCCGCCGGCGCCATCACCCAGGCCGATCTCGACCTGGCCGCCCAGATAGACAGGCTGGACGAGGCCTCGTAGCCGGCATCGGCAGCCGGCCGTGACAGTCGCTGAGGGTTACGTGCTACTGAGCACGATCGAAGGGACCGCCGGGACGGAGGCGGGCCGGCCTGACGTGTCTTCGCCGCCACCGACCGGCGCGACCGTCTGAGACAGCACCGCCGCTACGAGCCGGCCGCCGAGTCGTCCCATGACGCAGGGTCGCAGCGGCAAGCTGGTCGAGTGGTGCCGGGAGAAGGGCTCGCCGCCGAACTTCGGGCCAAGGCCGGCGAACTAGGTTTCGCAGCCATCGGTTTTGCCGTCGCGTCGCCCATGGAGGGCGCACGACGCGCCATTGAGCAGCGCAAGGCAGCCGGCCTCGACGCCGGCATGCAGTTCACCTACCGGTCACCGAGCCGATCGACCGACCCTAAGAGGGCCTTGCCAGGGGCGGTCTCCCTCGTCGTCGGCGCGTGGCCTTACGGGCCGTTCCAGCGCTCGGGTGGCGAGCCGTCCGCGTCTGGGCCAAGGGGGAGCGACGGGTCTCGCCCGAGCCGCCCCTTGGCCACGGTCGCGCGCTACGCCCAGCACGACCACTACGACGACCTACGAGCCGCCCTCGGCGTCCTCGCCGCAACACTAAGGGGCCGTGGCTGGCGTACCCGGGTCCTGGTCGATGACAACGCCCTCGTCGACCGTGCCGCCGCCCACCGGGCGGGCCTCGGCTGGTTCGGCAAGAACTGCAACATACTCTTGCCTGGCCGGGGCTCCTTCGTCGTCCTCGGTTCGGTGGTGACCGACGCCCCCTTGCCCACGAGCGACCCGGTGCCCGACGGTTGCGGGAAGTGCCGCCGCTGCCACGTTGCCTGCCCCACGGGGGCGCTCGTCGGCCCGGGCATCCTCGATGCCCGCAAGTGCCTCGCCTGGCTGCTGCAAGCGCCCGGGTCGTTCCCATTCGAGTACCGGGAGGCGCTAGGTGGCCGCATCTACGGCTGTGACGACTGCCAAACGTCCTGCCCCGTGAACAGGCGCGCCGCTCAGGGCGTTGCCTCTCCCGGCACTCCAGCCCCAAATGTCGCTGCCGCCACCGCCGGCGCAGGCGATATATCCGGGGTGGACTTGCTCGAACTGTTGTCCATGACCGATGCGGAGCTCCTCCGGCGCTACGGCCGCTGGTACATCCCGGCCCGGGACCCCCGTTACCTGCGGCGCAACGCCTTGGTCGCCCTGGGCAACGTCGCCGTTGCGGGTGACCCCGTTGTCCAGGCGGCCCTGCTGTCCTACCTCGAGCACCCCGACCCCCTGTTGAGGGCACACGCTGTATGGGCCGCGCTCAGGCTCGGCCGAGACGACCTCGTCGACGCCACCCAGGTGGCGACGGCTGAAATCCCTCCGGCAGTCCAGCAAGAGCTCCAGCGGCGACACGAGGTGGTGGCCCGCCAGCCGGAGTAAGCCCCTGACGGCGTGACTGACCCACTTATCGAGCGACTCTCGTAGCTTTCCCAGTGCCGACCTCGTCGCGCGCTGGGCAACACGGCTCGTCAGTCACCGACAGGTGGAGCCCGAGCGATAGTCCCCAGCTGGCATCGTCCTGAGATCCGACGATTGGGCTGCAGGCGTAATAGGCAACAGGCAGAAGCTGCGATGGCATGGTGGGACCTCTAGTAGGGTGCCTATCTGGGCGGCACCGTGGCGTGGTGCACTGACCAACGAGATGCGAGGATCTGTGGCAGTGGGAAGAGCCGCCGACGAACGCGAGCGCCTGGCAGCGACGTCGACACTGCGAGCGCCCTCTACCAACGGGCCAGGCCCAACGCACGTTGCCCTCCCGCTCTTGCGGTCGAGCTACTACATGGGCTCGCTCGGAGTGCTGGGCGGCCGCATAGTCGTCGGGGACGAGACAGGGGGTGCGACTTGTCGCCTTGCGTTGGTCCAACCGGTGAGCCTCCGTGTCATCTCGGACAGCGCGACGCCATGCAACGATCCACGCTTGGCGGGGGAGGAAGCAGCGCCGGTCGAGTCGCTTCCCCGCGTCGGTTCGCAGACTGGTGTCGTTCGCATCGCCACCTGGGACAGCGGGAAAGGGACCGTCCACCTGGGACCGGTCATCATGCGGTACGGGAACTACTCCGATTCCCGCCCCGAGTGGACCTACGGAGGGGGTTACCTCTGGCTTTACGACGTCGGCACACCTTCGGGCGCCGAGGTCTTGCGAGTCTCGCTGTCGACCGGCCAAGTACTGGCTACGGTGAAGATGCCAGGGCTCTCCCGCTTGGTCCTCTCTGCGGGCGCCAACGGGCTTTGGATGGGCCAGAGTGCCGAAAGCGGTTGGGCGTCTGGGAAGCCGAGGCCTCCGCTGCTTTATTTCGTGGGCGTGCACACGACAAAGCCCGAGGTCGTGGCCGAGGCGGGCCTTCACGTCGACTGGCTCCTAGCGTCGGGCCACGGTGCCTGGGCAGACGTACAAACGGGGCGAGCCTCGCAGTCGGTCGAGACCTTCTCTGGCCCGCACACCGCCCCGGCCACCGTGCGGGTGGCTGGCAACGGCACCCAGGTACCCGACAACCTCGGCGAAGGCCCCTTCGACGCACCGCCTCTCATGTACGCAGCCGGTACCGGGCTCGTCTATGCGTGGCCGGACTGGGCGCAGTCGAGCTGGCCAGGCACGTCGCGAGAGAGCATCGTGAAGCTCGACCCGGCGACTGGGCGCACAGGGGAGGTAGCCACCTTCGGGACGCCGTTCGGCTCGCTGCAAGCCAACCTTGTATATAGCGATGCCGCCTATGTCCTTATGAGCGACCAAGGGGTCACCGAGGCCACCCTTTACAGGATCCCACTCTAATGTGGCGTGGCGAAAATAACTGCTGTTTGTGATTACCCTATGGGGTTCGATTCGATTCCTATTGAGGAGTGGACCCGAGAAACTTCGCTCTGCTTACAACGACAAGTTGTGCACCGAGATGGGTCCGGTTGTGCTTTCAGGCGAACTGACCTGCAGCAGAATGGCGCCACGAAAAGGAGTGCGCCTGTGCCCGGAAATCAAACCTGGAGGTCCGTGGCGCGCTGCACCTTCCGAGCCAGGCTGGCTTCCAAGGGCGCCCTGCGAGCTGCTACCCACCGAGGAGGATCTGGCGCACCTCCGCAAGCATCGGCCAGGACTCAGCCCAAGGGAGGACATTGCTGACAAGGCAAAACTGGACGGCGCCGGCGTCGAGGTAGTGAGCGAGCTGATCAGCCACCTTCTTAGGCGTGCCGCCGACGGCGAGTTCTTCGGCTCGCTCGGCGGGGACGCCGTACAGCGACTGCATGGCGGCAGCGCTCCGGGTAGCAAGGACGTCGGAAGAGCCCGTGCCGACCGCTACGTGGAGCACTATCCCGGTCAGTGGGCAGGGGCGCCCTTCCTCGTCTGCCAATTGGCGCAAACGGCTCGAGGACGCGTGGAACTCGGCGGGGGTCTGAAGGCCGGACAGCCAGCCGTCCCCGAAACGCGCCGCACGGCGAAGGGCGGCCAAGGAGGTCCCTCCGACCCACAGCGGCGGCACCGGCAGCTCTGTGCCCAGCAGTAAGGCGCGAGCGCTCAGACTCTGATTCAGAGGGACAGCCGTCTGGTAAACCTCGCCTCGGCGGGCTGCGGTCAGGACACGGAGGAACTCGTCGGTGCGCTGCCGCTGGCCCGAGCGGGTGAGGCCGGCGAGCCTGTACTCCTCTTCGCCAGCCGCTCCGAGCGCCACCCCCAGTTGAAGACGCCCACCGGCGATGAGCTGTAGGGTGGCGACCTGCTTGAGCGCCCAGGTGAGGTTGCGTAAAGAGGGTGCGAAAATGGACGAGCCGACCTCGATACCCTCTGTAGCCGCGGCCGCGGCGGCGAGGACGCAGGTGATGTCGAGCACCGCAGCGTCACCGGAGGCAATGCCGTCTTCGGCCCAGATGCTGTCGAGGCCAGCCGACTCGGCCACCCGGGCCAGGCGGGGAACGTCGGGGAGCTCCATGCCAGTCGGCAGGGGGTTCGTGATCACAGCACCGACCCTGGCCATTGGGATCCTCCTTCGCTCTGTTGCGGGTTCGCCAGCGCTAGTTCGGTACTGGCGATTCGCGAGCACTAGTTCGGTACTGGCACAGTACGAGCGATTGACGCCGGGACGCC
>DAHWQF010000164.1 GCA_027334785.1 Acidimicrobiaceae bacterium | reverse complement strand
TCGCCATCTCGGCGGTCGGGAGCAGTTCGACCTCCCGCACCGCCTGCGCCCCGTACGCGGCGGCGCGCTCGAGATGGCCGGCGTTGGCCTCGGCCATGGCTACCCCGGTCAAGCAGTAGCAGCGTGCGCGCCGGTCGCCCAACCTCTCGGCTTCGGCCAGGTGCGCCTCCATGAGGGACACCGCACCTAGGGCGGTTCCCGCCAGCATGCCCGACATCATCGCCGCCGTAGTTTCCGACAACTCCACCAGCACCCTGATGCCGGCGGGGAGAACGCCGGCTTGCAGCGCCTGCGAGCAGATCTCCTTCGCCTCGAACACCCGGGAGCGGTTGAGCAGCGAAACGGCGAGCCACCAGGCGGCCCAACCTCGCACCGTCGGGCTCGTAGTCTCGGCCACGACCGCTCGGGCGAGGCCCTCGCCTTGCTCCACCCGGCCCCCCCAAACCAGGGCCACCGCGAGGTCCGCCCGGAGAGCATCTAGGGCTGTGCTCCCCTTCGGTGCCAGTTCGAGGGCCTTCCCGAGGAGTTGCACACCCGTGAGGGGCGCGCGCGGGGATACTTCCAGGCCGGCTCTGTGCAACCAAGTCATCGCTTCTTCGTCCTCAGCCCCAGCGGCGGCAGCCAGGTGGTAGGCAACCCGGTAGCTCGGCGCTCCCGTCTCGGCCAGTATGTGGCCCAGTTGGCGGTGCAAGGCCTTGCGCACGGGCGAAGGCCAGTCCTGGTACAAGGCGTCGTGGATGAGCTCGTGACGGAAGACCAGCTCATCGCCCTCGGTGCCGACAAGCCCCGAACGCACCGCTTGCCTCAGTTGGGAAGCCAGTTCGAGCACGTCCTGGCCGGTCCAGGTAGCGAGCTCGCCCATGCTCACGACTCGCCCTAGGAGGGCGGCCTTCCTGAGCAGCTCGACCGTACCGACAGGCAGGACGCTGAGCCGGTGCAAGACCGCGACGTCGAGTGCAACCGGGACCAACCCCTCGCTTACCTCGGCCTGGCCATCGTCTCCGACCTCCACGGCTCCCTCTTCTGCCACAGCGGAAACCAGTTCGACGACGAACAGCGGGTTGCCCCCAGCCCTGGTCAGCTGTTCTTGCAGTCGTGGGCCGGGCGGCGCTCCCACGAGATGGTGCGCCAAAGTGGCCACCGACTCGGGGCCGAGCGGTCCGAGCCCGACCGTCACGCCACCTGCAGAAGCCACGCCGGCCAGCACGGACTCCACCTCGGCCCGTTCGCTCGGCCGGGTCGTGAGCAACACGAGGGCGGGGTACTGGCGGCAGAGCGGCGCCAGCCTCCCGAGCAACAAAAGCGTTGAGCTGTCTGCCCAATGGAGGTTCTCTATAGCCAAAATGAGGGGGGAGCTGTTGGCTAGCACCTCGAACACCGCGACGAGACGCTCGACTAAGTAGTGATCCTCTACCGGTACGCGCTGCAGCGGCCCAGACGGGGCGGGACGCGAGTAAATCTCGCCAGCCAGGGCCGCCAGCACCGGGTCTGGTGCCCCGAGCGATACACCCAAGGCGTCGGCCGCAGCCCCGAACGGCCGGGTTTGTTCTGTTTCGCGGGCCTCGCCCGTGCGCACCGCGGCTCCCTGAGCTGCGGCCAGCGTACAGAGCTCCTCGACGAGCCGGGTCTTGCCGATCCCCGCCTCACCCACGAGCGCGACCACTTGGCCGGCACCGCCCAGGGATGCCGCTAACAACTCGTGAAGGCGCTCGAGCTCCAGCGTCCTGGCGACTAACGGTACCTGCTCAGGGAGCGCGAGAAACACCAGCGGTCCTTATCGGCCGCCATTTGCCCGCCGCCGTCGCCCCGTCCTCACGCTCACGCCGGCGTCCCCGCGACAGTTCCATAGCTGGGCCACTGCGCCTCAAGGACTGCCATCGTCCAAGAAATTACTACCTCACACCGGCCAGGACTTGTAGGGCTCTCGGCCGTCGCTCCTGGCCGCTCAGTAGCTCTAGAGCATGGTGTAGTGGAAGGGCTACTGAGGGCGCAGCAGGGTTCAGTTCGCCGGGATGAGACCTGTCAGCAGGGCGCGCACCCGGCGGTCGATCTCGTCGCGGATCGGGCGTACGGCGTCGAGCGTCTTGCCCGCGGGGTCGTCCAGTTCCCAGTCCAGGTAGCGCTTGCCTGGGTAGTAGGGGCAGGCATCCCCGCAGCCCATGGTGACCACGACGTCCGCAGCCCGAGCGGCCTCATCGGTCAGCGGCTTGGGGGCCTGCTTGGAGATGTCGATACCGATCTCGGCCATGGCAGCCACCACCGCCGAGTTGACCTCGTCGGCAGGCGCCGAACCGGCCGAGCGCACGACGACCCGCCCAGCCGCGTAGTGCTCGAGGAGGGCTGCCGCCATCTGGGAGCGGCCGGCGTTGTGGACGCACATGAACAGCACTTCAGGTGCCATGGTCAGTTTGCTCCTCTTTCCTCAAATGATGGTCGCGCTCCTCGTCACGCATTTATCATGGTCAATGTAGTCGCCAAGAGGCTCCCATTGCCACTTCCCACGAGGGTGCGGCCCTGGCCTCGGAGGACCGCTTAGCAGGCCGGCCTAGCCTGTGACCAATGGCCTTGCCCTGGCCTTGGTGCGCGGCGTTATCGTAGTCTCATGGGTTCAACAGATCTTGTATCAAGTCGTGCTGACACGATAGCCGCGCTCGGTGCGTTGGCCGACCCTGTGCGCCTGGCCGTGGTCAGTGCGCTGGCAGAGGGAGAACAATGTGTCTGCGACCTCCGGGAGCAGGTCCCGGTGGCAGAGAACCTGCTCTCTTACCACCTACGGGTGCTGCGACAGGCGGGCTTGGTGGCCACCGCCCGCAGAGGCCGTTGGGTCGATTACCGCTTGGACGGCGAAGGCTTCTCGTCATTGTGGGCTTCGCTGGCGGCTGCTGGCGTCCCGTTGCCGGGGGAGCCGGTCGCGACCGGCCGGGCCAGGCCCGCTTGCGAGGACGGGAGGCCAGCATGACCAGCACCGCCACCTCGGCCCGGCCCGAGCGCTTGCCGCCCCAAGAAGAAGAGGAAGAACGGCCGGTCATTGCCCGGCTTTCCACCCTGGACCGGTTGCTCCCTCTCTGGATCCTCCTCGCCATGGTTGTCGGCCTCGGGCTCGGGCGGGCAGTGCCCAGCTTGAACCGCCACCTGAGCGCCGTCCAGGTGACCTCGGGGACATCGCTGCCGATCTTTGTCGGGTTGCTGGTCATGATGTACCCGGTCCTGGCCAAGGTGCGCTATGGGCGAGTAGGGGCCGTGGTCCGTGATGGGCGGATGCTCGTAGCATCGCTGGTGCTCAACTGGTTGGTCGGCCCGGCTGTGATGTTCGCTCTGGCCTGGTTACTGCTCGCCCACGAGCCCGCCTACCGTACCGGCATCATCCTGGTCGGCCTGGCCCGCTGCATAGCCATGGTCCTCATTTGGAACGACCTGTCGGGCGGGGACAGGGAAGCGGCAGCCGTGCTCGTGGCCCTGAACTCCCTTTTCCAGGTGTTCGCCTTTGCCCTGCTCGGCTACTTCTACCTGCAGGTGCTCCCAGGCTGGCTCGGGCTGTCGAGTGTGGGCCTCAAAGTCTCTATGGCCACCATTGCCAGCACGGTCGGGATCTTCTTGGGAGTGCCGATCGTAGCGGGCTACGTTACCCGCTGGCTGGGCGAGCGGGCGCGGGGCCGGGAATGGTACGAGAAAAAACTGCTACCACGTTTGGGCCCGTTCGCTCTCTATGGGCTGCTCTATACAGTGGTCCTCCTCTTTGCCCTCCAAGGCAAGACCATCACCAGTCGGCCAGGTGACGTAGCAAAGATCGCCTTGCCACTGCTTGGCTATTTCGCCTTCATGTGGTCAGGGGCCTTCGCCCTCGGCCGGCTGCTCCACCTGTCTTATCGGCGCACCGCCACGTTGGCCTTTACCGCTGCTGGCAACAACTTCGAGTTGGCCATTGCCGTCGCCATCGGCGTGTTCGGGGTGACGAGCGGCGAGGCGCTCGCCGGCGTCGTCGGCCCGCTCATCGAAGTGCCCGTGCTGGTGAGCCTCGTCTACGTGGCGCTGTGGGCCAGGAGGCGTTTTTACCCGTGATCGGCGATGAGGTTGGGATGCTGGCCGGGCACTGGGGCGCTGTTGCCATCGGCCAGAGCGCTGTCAGGCCACGGTCCCAAAGTTCTCGGGGTGCCGGTCGAGCAGCGCCGGCATGACCTGGTCCGAGGCTGTCTCGGGCTCGCTCCGCCCGCGGGCAACGCCCTGGCCGCCACGGCAAGTGCCATTGTCGGAGGAAAAGACCCTGGGCCCCCTCGGCCATTACCCAAAGCCCGAGCGCCCTGCCCCGTTTTAGCCTGTGCCCGCTTATGACGCAGCGCTGAGCGCGCCCTGGCTGGTACCGCCCTTGCCCCCGTCAGGCTGCGGGCCAGGCCCCGAGGCGCCCTGGGTAGAGGGCGCGACCCTCCAGGCCGCCCCGCTGCGCACGGCCCAGGCGCTACCGGCGGCCACTACCACCCAGAACAGCCCGAGGGCCACGAACAGCCCTGCCCCGGCCCAGTTGAGCCAGTCGAGGTTCCAGGCCAGGGTCAGGGTAGAAACGGTGTACGCCCCGAGCGGGAAGGTGAAGGCCCACCACCCCACGCCGTAGGGGAAGTGGCGGTGGGCCAGGTAGCGCACGAGCAAGATGACGGCAGCTGCCAGCCACCAAGCACCAAAGCCCCAAAGCGCCGTCGCCGCCAGTTTAGAGACCAAACCGAGCACCGGGGCCGCCGGCCCGAAGGGCTTCGTAGCGACGGCGGACAGCTTTACCAAGGCGAGCGCCCCTACGCCGATGGGGCCAAGGCCGATCCAGATCGACGGGGCGAGGCCGGCGTGGGGCAGTGGGTACATGACCAGGCGGTGGTGGAACATCGACATCACGAACAGGTAAAGCAAAAAGCCCATGCCCCAAAAGCCGTAGGAGGCAACGAGCAGGTCACGGGCCACTGCTGGGGTGGCCGCTGGCACGAGCGGGGCGAGTACGAGCGGCACCACGATGTTCGCGACCGGGGGGATGAACCAGCTACCGTTCACCTCCTCGGGGGCGGGGCCAGGGTGGGCGAACAGGATGTAGGCGAAGATCGCGCTCATCAAGAATGCGAGCGGCACGCCGGCCCAGTCCAAGCTGACCACCAGGTCGCGCACCACCGGGGCCGAGAACCACGTGGGCCCGACAGCAGCCGCCGTCGCCGCCAAGACCAGGATCCCGGCGGGCACGGTGGCGTACAGTGCCCCCAGGGCCGGGTCTCGCAGGTCGGCCAAGGAGGCCCCCGGGTGCAAGATAAACCGGCCCAGGTAACCGAAGGCCAGCACGACCGCCAGCACGGCCGCGACTATGGCCATCACTTGGCCGAAGGTCCGCCCCGCCGACGCCAGGGACGGTGCCCCGCCAGGGTCCATCGACGCTGCCACGCCAACGATAGCCGTGCCCATAACCGCCCCGTACCAACCGGGGTGGAAACCTCGGAGGCGGGCCAAGGGGGCAGTGGCGCTAGGCCCCCCTGGAGGAGCCGTGGCGTTGGCGGCACTGGCTGGGCCGGAGGGGTCGGTTCTCGTCTCGCTCATCCTGTTACCTTCCTTTTCTTTTTGCTTTTTCTTCTGCTTTTTTGGAGACGCTGCTGGGTGGTGGAAACGACGGCTTTCACCCGAGCCTGAGCGTGCTGGCAGCGTCATCGCCGCCAACGCCGCTCGGCCGCCACGTGGCTTATCGTGTACCTGCCCCGTCGCTGCGCTCGTTGACGAGGTCGAAGAGGACCTCGGCGTTGCCAATCACCGCTGTCGCCTGGGCAAGGCGGGCTATGTGGAACGCTTCGAGCAGCTTGGCTGAGGCAATGCCCCCGTTGCGGGCCTTGTTCACCATGACCTGAGCACAGGCATGGTTGGACGTGGCCAAGGCGACGGCCAGGTAGATGAGCGTGCGCGTCTCATCGTCTAGGGCGCCTCGTGGCGGCATGGCGAACTGCTTGGAGCGGGTATGCTCGAAAATGAGGGTCGGGTCGGCACTTACCGATTTCTCGATCGCCGCTGGGACTTCGCCCAAGGTTTCGCGCATCTGGGCGAGGATCTGGTCTGCGCTTGGCGTGGTTGTGGGCATGGGTCTTCCTCCTTGATAGGGACGAGTTGCTTGTTCCATGGTCTCATGCCCCCGTCCCGCCCTCGTCACGGCTAGCGCCCGACTCTGCCCCCTGCCCGCATGAGATCCAGCCTTACGGTTAGCAGGTAAGTGCTCACTCGGGGTCATTGCCCGCGTCTGTCAACGAGAGCGGGTACGGAGCCGGCAGCGGATATGCCAAGCGAACCGAGCAAGGTTTTGTTACCAGTGAAAGCAGGTACGACCCAGCAAGGCACGGGTGCTGCTGGCAGGTGACGACGCTTATCTTCGCGGGCGCCTTCCACCTGGTGGCGTTAGTTCGCGCCGGTTACCTGGCGAGCCTCGGCGCTTCGTCCTCGAGGTCCCTAGCGGGGTGCCCCACGTAGAGTTGGCGGGGCCGGGTGATCTTCTGCTCGGGGTCCAAGAGGCCCTCTTCCCACTGGGCGAGCCAGCCTGGCATGCGCCCGATGGCGAAAAGGACCGGGAACATCTCGACCGGGAAGCCCATGGCCTGGTAGATGATCCCCGAGTAGAAGTCGACGTTCGGGTAGAGCCTGTGGGAGGCGAAGTACTCGTCGGCGAGAGCCACCTTCTCCAGTTCTATGGCGATGTCCAAGAGCGGGTTGCGCCCGGTCACCTCGAAGACCTGGTCGGCTACGTTTTTTATTATCGTGGCCCTCGGGTCGAAGTTCTTGTAGACGCGGTGGCCGAAGCCCATGAGGCGGAACTCTCCCGCCTTCACCCGCTCCACGTACTCGGGCACGTGCTCTACCGAGCCGATCTCGCTGAGCATCTTTAGCACCTGCTCGTTGGCGCCCCCGTGGAGCGGCCCGTACAGGGCGGAGGCGGCGGCGGCGGTCGCCACGTAGGGGTCGGCGTGCGAGCTCCCGACGGCGCGCATCACGTTGGCCGAGCAGTTTTGCTCGTGGTCGGCGTGGAGGATGAACAACACGTCGAGGGCGTGCTCCAGCACAGGGTCGGGACGGTACTTGAGCTCGGTCGTCTTCCACATCATGTTCAAGAAGTTGCCGGTGTAGGACAAGTCGTCGTCCGGGTAGGCATAAGGCAGCCCCGTCGCGTGGCGGTAAGCGAAGGCGGCAAGAGTTGGCATCTTGGCGAC
>DAHWQF010000163.1 GCA_027334785.1 Acidimicrobiaceae bacterium | reverse complement strand
CTCGGCCATCTTGGGGGTCCAGCGCATGCCGCTTCGTTCGAATCGATCCCGGACCAGGTTTTTGCAGGCGCCCTCGAAAGGGCCATCAAACTACACCTCCATGTGACTTCTTATAGTTGCTGTTTACTTGACGAGAGACGGCCGGCCTGGCACGAAGTTCGGCCTCAACCTCGGGGGAAAAGGGGATGCAGACCGCGCCTGTTGCCGGCTGGCGGTAGGCCAGTATGCCAATCCGCAACCAGTAATAGACGGTGCCCGGCTTGACCCCGAGTTGCTCGGCGACTTGCTTGACCGTGAGCTCGCCGGGCTCGAGCGGTGATGGACGCGCCAGGCCGATGGAGGCGCGGACATTGCGGACGTCCAGTCTTCCGAACTCATGGCCGCGCGCCGTGCGCAACCCAAGAGCGCTCAGCTCCGCGGCGATGTCGCTGTCTCGCATCCCTTCAAGCTTCCGGCGTCGAATGAGCTCGACTGCATCTGAGTGGGTGAGCATGCGTGTGCGGGTGGCCGTGTGCTCCTCGTTGGCACCGGAACGCCACCGGATGCCCACGCGAACCTCGTTGCCAAATGGGTCGGATGTGAGCGTCACGTCGCGGATTAGGGTCCGGAGCACGCGTTTGCGGTCCCTTGGTGAGGTAGTCGGTTCGCTCCATAACCTTCGGATGTCCGCGGCCAGGTTCGCCAGCTCGGCCTTGGTCGGTAGCGGCTTTTGGCTGGCTTTCTGTTCCGCCAGGGCAGTTTCGGCTTCGGCGACAGCGGAAAGTTTTGTTTCCCAGCGTTGTTCGAGACTGCGAGCTACGAGGCGGTTTTCCGGCTCGCAGAGGTTATAGGCGCGCTCGGCACGTGAAGCTTCGTATTGGGCCCGTTCGACCCGCAGCTCGAACGCCCGCAGCACCCGAGCGTCGCGCTGGGCCAGCTCGTCGGCCGCGGCCAGTGCGAGGTCGATCTGTTCGGGTGTCACTACCTCCAGCACACGGCGTTCGACCACTGGGTCCACCAGTGCGGCGCTGACCGAGCGGCACCCCGGCGTGTTGGTCTGGTCGAGGTGGGAGTGACACCGGTAATGAGAGGCACCCGAGCTCGAGTAGACGACGGTCATCCCTCCTCCGCAACCACCGCAAAGTGCGACTCCTTGCAACAGGGCGGAGCCCTCGCGAGGAGGCCGGGCGCCAGCTTGGGACCGGTTGGAAGCCAACTGGCGCTGATGGGAGAGGTAAGTTTCCCACTTGATGTAGCCGGGGTTTCTCTAGGCGCTTCATTTCTGTCGGATTGACCGGGATCGGGTGAGTTGGTACTTCATCGAGAAAGAAGGCGTTAAGCTCTCTAGCTGAGGAGCGATCCTTCCCAAGACACCTCTGACGCCTTGCCTAGGCTGTAGAAACACGTGTTCGACCACGCGCGCCGCCGTCGGTTTTTGTCGCACACACACGTTGCCGTCGGCCTACTTGGGGGCCCCAACCTTCGGCCTGCTCTGCGACCTCGGCCGACAGGGCTTCGAGCTCTGCGACGAGGGCGCGTAGACGGCTGGCGTTATCGAACCAGGGCCGGTAGCGCTCCAGTTGGCCAGCGTCGAGGTTGCGGGTGACGGTCTTGCCGTTCACCTTGCGGGTCCAGGACCAGTAGGGGCCGTGTAGGCGAGTGGGGTCGCTGTGGCAGGCGCAGTTGGGGGTGCCGCAGCGGCTGGTGCGCTGGACCAGGCTGCCCGGCAGGCAGAAGCCGAGCTTGGACATCTCGGTCGTGACCTGGCGTCGGCGTGCGTTGGGGTTGTCTCGCATCCGACCGGCCTACCTCGTGCCGGGCATCCACCACCGCGTTACCGGAAGTTGCAAGACTTACGGGTGATGGCCGGCACGACGGCAGAGGCTCCAGGCAGTGGTGCGGGTTGCTGGACGGTGGACTTCTACGACTTCACCGTGGGGGCGGCCCGGCTCGAGGGCGAGCTCGCGGGGTTGGGGGACGTGATGGGACGGGCGAGGCGCAACGGTGCACGACAGGGGACGCCGGTGGTGGTGCACACGGCCGGGCGGCCCGACGCCAGGGTCAATGCGTTCTTCCGGTCTCTGCCGATGGTCGGGGCGAGGCCTACCACCTGGCGTCGTTACGCGTTCGCGCTGGTGGTATGGCTCAACTTCTTGGAGGTGATGGGCCGGCCCTGGGACGAGGCGAGCCCAGCCGATGTCGAGGTGTTCAAGGAGTGGCGCCTCACCGATGGCAGGAACGGGGCGCGGGTAGCACCGACCAGTTTCGACACCGACCGTGCCGCGCTGAACAGCTTCTACTCCTGGGCGGAACTGCGCTACGGGGTCCCCAACCCGGTGCCGTCGGGGACGAGGGGGCGGGGCCGCTGGGCAAGGGGCGACCGGCGCTGGGGGACAGCGACGGAGGGCTGGGTGAGGGGGAGGGACGGGTTGCGCCCGGCGCAGGCCCGGCGCAGGCAGGTGAAGTGGATGCTGCGACCGGCCTTCGAGCAGTGGCGCGACATCGGCCTTCGTGGTTATGGCTTCGACGGTCTTCGTCGGGCGGGCTGGCGGGGCGGGGGCTGCGAGGACCGGGACGCCGCCTTCGTCGACGGCCTCTACGGCACGGGGCTCCGGCTCACCGAGTGGGCGAGCGTCCTGGACGTCGAACTGCCGGGAGCCGATGGCCACAGCTTCGGCCGGGCCTGGCTGGCGGCGGCCTGTGCCAAGGGCGGCAGGGGAGGCCGCCTCTACCGGGTCCCTCGGAGCGTCCTGGCCTCCCTGGCCGGCTACCTGGACCCGGTCGAGGGGTCGCGGCCTGCTGCGGTCAGGCGGGCGCAGGCGGCAGGACGTTACGAGGCGTTGCACGGCGTGCGGGTCGTCACCGGCTACAGCCCACGCTCCCGGGCCTTCACGGTGACTGGGCCCGACGGGGCGGGACGGGTGTCGGCCGACGTGCTCGGCCCCGACGAACGGAGCCGGCTGGTTCCGCCGGACGGAGGCGGAGCTCGAGCCGCTGTGGCTCTGGGTCGGCGCTGACGGCCTCCCCGAGCGGCCGCACGGCTGGCAGGACACCTTCGCTGCTGCCAATGCCCGGGTCGCGGCCGCGTGGGAGGCTGCCTGCGGGAATGACGCCGAGTGCCCGCTGTTTGCCCGCCCTCACATGCTCCGGCACAGCTTTTGCCTGAAGTGGTTCTCGGTCCTCTCGGTCGTATGGGAGAACCGCATCGACGGCTTCACTGAACAGGAAGTCAAGGACCTGCGCTACCAGTTCGGCGATATCTGGTTCCAGCTGGCCACCTTGATGGGCCATGCCGACCCTGCGGTCACCCGCGACATCTACTTGGAGCCGTTCACCAGCTTGCGGGTCGACTATTTGATGTCCCTCTTGGACGAGGACGAACAAGCTGGCCTGGACGTGCTGGTGCGAGCTGTGGCCGCGGACGGCGCTGGCCGCGTCCTAAGTGCCGCCGACCCAGCCCAAGGTCTCGCGGAGGGGTCGGAGGGGAGCCGGTGAGCGGCCGGGGTGGCCATGTTGCGAGCGTTCCTGGCGGCGGTTGGCAGCCCGTCGAGCGCATAGAGGCGTCTCAACCGACGCTCGTGCGCTTCGTCGCAGAACGCACCGGCAGCCAGAAGCTGTTC
Source organism: Acidimicrobiaceae bacterium (assembly GCA_027334785.1). Taxonomy (GTDB): domain Bacteria; phylum Actinomycetota; class Acidimicrobiia; order Acidimicrobiales; family Palsa-688; genus JAJZYO01. Next base: position 3,609 of record DAHWQF010000163.1, on the reverse strand, counting down.
GACTTTTCCTCCTTCCCGGTGCCTGCGGGTCTCCAGCGCTGGTTCGCCCGAGCGTTCGCTCGTCGCACGGGGCCCCGTTCGGGCGTAAAGGCGACCGGCTGCGCCGACAACTATTTTGCGACGCTGCGGGCCTTCGCACGGTGGCTCGCGGGTGCCGACAGGCCGCCCAGCGGCCCGCAGGAGCTGACAGCCGCTCACATGACGGCTTTCCGCCTCCGTCACGGTGCTACACCGGCAGGGGCCGAGTTGGTTGTCCAGCTGCGGTCGGTGCTGCGCGCTGACCCCGAGCTCCCCGAGCCGGCGCGCAAGGCCCTCTTGGCCCGCCCGCCCCGCAGGGCCCGGGCGGTGAGGCCCGCTGCCTACGACGAGTGCGAATGGCCGCTCATCACGACGGCGTTACATGCCGATGTCCGCCGGGCACGGGACCGCATCCGGGCCGGGCGCCGGCTGCTGGCCGACTACCGGGCCGAGCGGTTGCCCGCCGGGAGCGCCGAAGCTCGGCTCGGCTCGCTGCTGGAGGTCTTCGACAGCACCGGCGATATTCCCCGCTACGCCAACGGGCCCATGACCGTGCGGGTCAGCCGCGCCGGCGGCGTGGCGGCCGTCACCAGCATGCTGTGCTTGACCCTCCAGGAGATGGCGGCGTTCTGCCTCCTGTTGTGCGCGCTCACGGGGGAGAACTTCTCGACGGTGGCGGCATGGCCGGCCGTGCACTACCAGCCTGCGGGCCGTACTGGCGACGCTCCGCCGCCGGTCGTGCTGGTCGAGCAGGCCAAGGCGCGCCGTGGGCCCGAGCGCGAGCACATGGTCGTCGCGCTCGAAGACGTGCCTCCGTCGCTCGGCGACCTGCTGGACGGGGGCGACGAAGGTGGCCAATTGCGCTCCCCCTTGGCCGTCTACCGGCTGCTCATCGAGCTGACCGGGACCTCTCGCCGCCTCGGCGGCCACCGCTTGGCCCACAGTGCCTACACCCCCAAGCGCAGCACCAGCAGCCACCACTGGGTAGAAGGGGTGGCACCGGGACATGTGTGGTCCTGGGCACACAGCCACGGCTTCCCCTCGAGCGGCGACGGCCAAGAGCCGCCACGGCCCTCAGTCGAAGTCCGCCGGCTCCGCCAGACCGTGATCGAGCGCGACCGCCGGCCGGTCTCGCATACCCCGACCACCATGAACGACCGCTACTTGGCGACCAGTCCCAACGTGCAGGCCGAGAGCCGGGTCGTCGTGGGCGACGCCCTGCGCGACGAACTGGGCAAGGCCCGTGCCCAGCAGGCAGCCCAGGTGCTCACCTCGGCCTTCGTCGCCGAAGCCGACCGTGACCTCGACGGGGCTGCCGAGCGCGCAGGCCTGGCCCCGGCACTCCTGGCCGGGCTCGTGGACGGGGACCACGACACGGTCCTGGCCGCTTGCACGGGGCACCGGGCCCCGCCTGGTGGCCAAGCCGGCCAGCTGTGCACGGCGTCGTTCCTGGGCTGTTCGGACTGCCCGAACGCCCGTGCCCTGCCCCGCCACCTGCCCGTCCAGCTCCTCATGGCCGACCGGCTCACCGAGCTCGGCGCCCACCTCGACCCGGCCGTGTGGCGTGCCCGCTACGGACCTCGGCTCGGCCAGCTGCAGGAGATCCTGGGCCAGCACACCGCCGCCGAGCGGGCCAAGGCGCGTGAGGCGACCACCCCCGAACAGGTCGCCCTGGTCGACGACGTGCTCGCCGGGCGGTGGGACCTGCGATGACGCCCAACATCTCGACCGCTGCCACATGGGCCGCCGAAGCCACGTCGCCGGCGTGGCCGGCGACAGGCACGATGGTGCTACGGTCCCGCCCACTGCGGGCGGGGACGGGCCCCGACAGCCTGCCCCGGTTCTCCGATGACATCTGGCGCCTCCAAGCTGCACACCCCGACCTGCACGCGGTGGCCGCCACGGTCTGCTGGGACCGGTTCCCTCCCCCGCTCGTCGAAGCGTTCAAGGCGTTCGCGCTGGCCGCCTTGGACCACCCCTACCCAGACGACCCCAATGGTTCTTGGCCCGGCGGTGAGCGCCCTGCGGTGACGACCATCGCCCTGTGGGTACGTGACCTGCGGGTGCTCGCCTGGTGGCTGCACGAGCGCGGCGTCACCCAGCTGTGCGACATGACCGCCGACGACCTGGACGCCTACCGCCGCCACGTCGTGGCCTTGGCCTGCTCGGCCGACCGGCGGGGCCGGCTGCTGGCGTCGCTGCGGCCCCTGTGGGCCTACCGGGCCCACTTGCCGCCAGCCGCCCGGCTGGCGCCCGACCCCGGGGACGCCAGGGACGCCGGACTGGGTGGCCGCCCCTGGAGCGAGGACAACAAGACCCCGCGCATCGCGCCGGCGACCATGGAGGCGCTGCTGGCTTGGTCGCTCACCATGGTCGAACAAGTCGCGGCTGACATAGTGGCAGCCAACCGTGACTTCTGCCGACTGGCTGCGGGGACGCACCCCTCGCAGGCCGCCTTGGCCGGACTGGGCCCGACGGTCCGGGCCCGGGCCTTCGTCGACAGGGCACGGCGCGACGGCACGGCGCTCCCGGGGCACCCCGGTCAGGGTGAGCCCGCTGTCAACTGGTCCCACCTGGCCCGGGTGATGGGCCTTTACCCGAGCGCCTTCCAGCGGCCCGACCTCAGGCGCATCATCACCGACGCCGGGTTGGGGGTCGCCGATGACAGTTATCTCGGGCCGGTCAACGTGCTCGTCAGCGGCAGCCCTTGGCGGGAGCGACCCGTCACCGTGGGCGAACTTCCGACGATGCTGCGCCTCTGCTCGGCAGCCGCGTTCGTGGTCGTCGCCTACCTCTCGGGGATGCGCCCAGGTGAGGTGCTCAACCTGCGCCGCGGTTGTGCCAGCCGGGACGAGGACAGCGGTGAGCTACTGGTCTACGGACAGCCGGGCAAGGGCTACGACCGGCTCCCCACCACCGATGAGGAGCCATGCCCGCAGCGTCCCTGGGTGGTGGTCACCCCCGTCCATCACGCCATCACCGTTTTGGAACAGCTGGCGGACGGGGAACTGCTGTTCCCAGCCAGCCTGGCCCGCCACGGGAGCCGTCGCAGCGCCTGTGGGCAGGCCCGGAGCCCCCACCAGCTCGCCGTCGACATCGAAGACTTCGTCGCCTGGGTGAACAGCAACTTCCCCAGGTCCGACGGCACCCCCGCCATCCCGCCCGACCCAGCCGGGCACATCCACGCCTCGCGCTTCCGCCGCACCCTGGCCTACTTCGTGGTCCGTCGCCCCCGCGGCCTGATCGCAGCCGCCCTCCAGTACGGCCATGTGAGCACCAAGGTGACCCTCGGCTACTCGGGGAGGGCGGACACGACCTGGCAGGACGACCTTGTCGTCGAACGCCTGGAGATGGTGCTCGAACAAGCCGGCACAGACGCCCGCCTGCTCGACGAGGGCGAGCATGTGAGCGGCCCCTCGGCCATCGCTTACAAGGACCGCGTCCGCCGAGCGGTTCGCTTCGCCGGCCGCAGCGTCACCCAGGCACGCAACGTCGAACGGCTCCTCGCCAGCACCGACCCCGCGATCTACCACGGAGACGGGATGACCTGCGTGTGGCGTCCCGATACCGCCCTCTGCCGGAAGGCCAGGG
>DAHWQF010000162.1 GCA_027334785.1 Acidimicrobiaceae bacterium | reverse complement strand
AGGCGCCGCTCGGGTAGTGGCAGACAGTGACGCTGAGGCCGTAGGGGTCGGCGAGCCGGTGCTGGAGGCCGTGCTTCCAGGCTCGGCAGCGCGCCCCGTTGGACCCGGCTCCTTCTCCCAGGTGGTGCCGGGGTTCTTGAGCTCGCCTACCATCTCCCGGTGCTTGGCGTCGACGCTCACGACCGGCAGGCCCGCCTTGGCAAATGCCTCACGTTTGGCTGCTATGTAGGCGAACTGGGCGTCCCGGCCGGGGTCTTTTTGGCGGTTCAGCTTCTTCGCGTTCACCCGGAGCCGGTAGCCAAGCCCTTTCAAGAGCTTGGCGACGGTGTTGGGGCAGACCTCGATGCCGGCCGAGCACAGCTCCTCGGCGACCTTCTCGGTGGTACGCCTGGTCCACTTTATGCCGCTCACCGGGTCGCCGGCGGTGTCGTGCTCCATCAGCTGGTGGACCGCCTCGATGACCTCGGGGGTGCTTTTTTTGCCGAGGGCCTCCCGCCTCCGGGGCGGCGCACCCCGCCTTGCTCGACCTCGCCTGAAAGCAGCTCGGCTCGGCCCCGGGCAACGGTGCCGGGGTCGATGCCCAAGAGCTCTGCGACCTGGGCGTCGCCGCCATGTCCGACCTTCATGGCCTCGAGCCCGGCGTAGAGACGGCGCTGGCGCTCGTCCAAGAGGCTGTAGAAGAGCACGATCGCCGCCTTCAGCTCGTCTGGCAGGGCACGTAGGCCCGGGCCGAGGGAAAGGCGGCTCGCCTCGGCGTCGTAGACCGAACGGGCCTGGAGCTGGGCACGGCGCGCCGAGGTGTCAGGGGACAGGTACACGTAGCGGCCAGAGACCTGCTCGCGTGCCAGGCGGCCGGCGCGCACCAGCTTCAGCAGCGCCGCCTTGGCCTCGACGTTCAGCACGGGCTCCAGTTCCGCCGGGTCGTAGCCGGCCTCGGCCGCAAGGACCAAGGCCTCCACGGTAGACACCAGTGTCCCAAAGCGACTGAAGAAGACCTGGCGGAACGACCACAGCCCGAGCTCGTCGAACCGGGCGAGCTCGTCCAAGGTGTAGTACCGGCCCCGGTGCGAGTAGCTCGTGCGGTACCCCAGCGCCGCCAACTTGCGGAACACCGTTGCGTCCGCTGCAGTGCCCAGGGCCTCCTTGAGGTCCTCCATGGTGGCGATTTTCCGTCGCCGCAGAAGTGCGATCAGCGCTTCAGGGCTGTACCGTTCGGGCCTCATTATGAGAGCATTCCTCCTCGCTAGGAACAACCATCTCATAATAGACGAGCCGTCCCCTCCTTTTGGTGACCGAGGCAACGCCTCAACAACTCTTGCTACTACGGAGGACAACAGGACTACGAGGTGCTGACCCGCACAGCGCCCCCCACGGGTTACATCGATAGACGTGCGCTCAAAAGCCGGAAATTATTCTTGAGTCGACCCTTAGTTCCCAACCCCTCTCCCAGCGGCTGGCTTTCACCGTGTACTTCACTGCAACCAGCCTTTCGGTAGGCACGTGACGCGGCTGGCGATGTCGCGGACCACACCAGGCAAGATGACCGCGTGCCATGGCACATTTGCAGTGTGCCGTTGCTCGCGCGGCTGTCCAGGCCATGGTGGCCGCGGCGCTGGCCTGGCTCGCTGCGCCGGCAGCCGACGCGCCGTAGGAGCGGGGCTTGGCCGCAGGCCCCACGCTGCAACTGGCCCTCGACCTCTCCGGCACGTTCGTGTTCGGGTTGAACGGCGCGCTCACGGCCATGGACGTGGACGTGGCACGTGGAGAACCTCGACATCGTCGGGGTCGTCGTCCTGGCAGTCATCACGGCGCTCGGTGGCGGCATCATCCGCGACGTGCTCATCGGGGTCGCTGCCCCCGGCCGCGTTCCGCGACTGGCGCTACATGGCGGTGGGCGGCGGCGCCGGGATGGCGGCCTTCTTTGCCCGCCGCGTCTGGGTGCGCCTACAGCGCTCGATCACGGTGTTCGACACCGCCGGCCTCGCCCTGTTCTGCGTCACGGGCACCACCACCGCGTTCGCGGCCCACCTGGGGCCGTTCCAATCGGTCGTCCTCGGGACCATCACCGGCGCCGGCGGCGGTACGGTCCGTGACGTGGTGACAAGGAGGGTACCGACCGTGCTCTCGAGCGGGTTGTACGCCCTCCCTGCCGCCTGTGACGCCACGCTGACTGCCATAGCGTTGAACTTCCACTTCTACGACAGCACGATAGCCGTGCTCGCCGCCCTGGTCTGCTTCACCATCCGCATGGCCGGGGCACACTTCAACCTCAACCTCCCCGTTTCCCACCCTGAGCTCCCCGAACGCAACCGGAACAGCCCATGACGGTCACCGTCTCGGGCCCGGCGAACGGTAATTAGCTGCGACAACGGTCATGCCGGGGTTCATCGACTGCCACGTCCACCTCACTAAGTCGCCGACGCCGACCTCCTCTCACGTGCCGTCGCGATCCATGAGCTGGACCGTCTCGACTTTGCCGAGGCACACCTGGTCGCGAGCGCGGGGCAAAGTGGCATAGGTGTCGTGGCCTCTTTCGGTCGGAGCATCGACCGGGTACAAACCGTCACTCGTCTCGAGCCGCCCGGGGCGGATACCCCACACACGTAGGTGCCGATAGGCGCCGATGGGTGCCGATAGGTGCCGATAGGTGCCGATAGGTGCGGCGAGCGAAGACGGCGTGGCTGTTGTTCGGCGCCAAGCTTTCCAGACTGCTTGCATGGACCAGACCTGGGAGAACCAGAGCGGAGCGGAAGTCCGACAGGCCAGCGGCGACGACCTCGACATCGTCGTCCCCGAGACATGGCAGGTCGCCGCAGAGGGCTGCTGGATCGGATGCGAACGTAACGTAGCGGAGACACCCCTTTGTGACGTGCTGGCTCGCGAAGATGCCATGCTCAGAGCCTTGCCGCCGATGTACCAGCGGGCACTGCGCAGCACCCACGGGAAGCAATTGAGTCACGTTGAGTTACGAAAGGACGGCCCGGGCCGACGGCTTCAGCAAGGCACAATAATCACTGCGCGACCCGAGACAGCGGCCAGGGCTCCGATGTCCCCAGGGTCAGTGGTGACGACCCTGTCCCCGGTGGCAGCCATGGCGACCACCGTGGCATCGATGGCGTCCCCTCGGCCAGCTCGCCCCAGGAGCACGCCGGCCTCCCGGCCCATGCGAAGATCGACAGGCCGCACGTCGATCGAGCGGAGCAAGAGGGCCAGGGCTGCCTGTCGGCCGGAGGGGCTCCGCCATACCTGCGCCACGACTGCCCCGTTGGTCCGCAGCTCCAACCCGTTGCGCTCCGCGGCCCGGAGGCGGGCTGCCATCGCCCGGTCGGCTCGCTCGACCGCCAGAAAGGCACCAGCGTCGAGCACCAATGCGCTCACGCTGCTGGCACAGTTTTGGACGCGTCCGGTAAGCCGAGCTCTTGGCTAGCTCTGGCAAGCTCCGCGGCAGTCAGCTCACCATGCTCGGCTTCCCAGTAGTCTAGGAACGCAGCCAGCGCTTCGGCTCGCAAACGAGCAGCGGCCGCGTCCGCTAACCAGCCAGAAAGGCCCCTGCCACTGCGGGCCGCCGCAGCCCGGACCGCGTCGCCAAGCTCTGGATCGAACGAGACGCTCAACTTGTCCACCTTCACAGCTCCATCCTACCACGGTAGCCCCTACTATGGTACGAATCAGTTTGTGCCACTGGGCATGCTCGACCCGACGACTCTGAGACAAAAGGACGAGGTCCGAGATCGCCGGTTATGTAGGACCTGTCGCCCCATCGATGCCCAAAACAGTGCGTCATTATGGGCGTCCTGGCGGGGTCGTCGTTATGTAGCGCCGTTCTGTACTGAAATACCCTTGAAAGATGGGCCGATTCGTAGACCGGGGTTGCGCGAGAACCGTCGCTTGGAGCGGCACCGATTGCCACAGGTCAAAATCCTGAACACCCATAATGAGGGTCTTCTGGGAGGCGGAGGTGACCGGATTTGAACCAGTGACTCCTACGATGCGAAAGTCATCGGACGCATTTCAGCCTGGGAGCCCTGAGGAGCCCCCCGACCAAACGGGCCTCTAGACGGCCAACTTTTCCTCTGGGACGATGACCGCCGTTGACCGTCGGCGACCCTTTGTGACCGTTGCTACGGGCACGCACCGGGCATGAGATCAGATTTGTCGCGCGTAATTCGTATTTGGCCGCGGACGTGATCGATTCTCGGTGGAGGCGCCGTGAAGGCTTGGGCTCCGAGACCTCACGCAGCAAGTGGCGCCTGTAGGGGCACCACATACGTCGAGGTCCCACCGCCCCGCGTGGGCCCGCGTAGGACGCGCCTCACGGGCTGACATGGGCCCGGCAGCCGCTCGATGTTTGACGGCACCAGCAGGCCCCCGGGCCGGGATGGCGAAAGGCTTGACTTCGCCACGCGTCAGGCTTATCCTGACTGTGTGGTCAGGCTTATCCTGACACGTATGGTGACAAGGAGGAGACGCGTGACACGTACCGCCGTCAAGAAGGGCTTCTGCTGTTCATTCTGCGGCAAGAGCCAACACGAGGCTGCCCGCCTCGTCGCCGGCCCGGGCGTTTACATATGCAATGAGTGCGTAGAGCTCTGCAACCAGATCATCGCTGAGGAACCCAAGAAAGACGTTCACGATGCCGTCGCACGCAGGGCGAGGGGCGGGGACGGCCCGCCAACGCTGAAAGCCTGGGACGGCCTGTCAGACGACGAGCTGCTCGCCGAGATGGTAAAGGCCCACGCCGCCCACGACAACGTGGACCGCGGCGTAGCGCAGCACGTCGCAGCGCTCAGAGCGCGAGGAGTCAGCTGGGCGCGCATAGGCGAGGCACTCGGCATAACGCGCCAGTCAGCCTGGGAACGGTTCTCCGGCGAGGAGTAGAAGGCCTCTACGGGCTTGCCTCTCATCCGAGCCGTGCTCGACCTTCCGCCACGGCGCGCGCCTCGCGCGCCACTCTGCGGGCTTCAACCAGCGGGGTGGGCGTGCGAGCCGCCTCGCTCGGACGTGCCAGCACCAAAGCGGCCGCCGTATACCCAGTAGGCCACTGCGGATCTCTGGATCGACAGAGGTGATGTGGCGCTCCGCTCCAACACGGGCATGTCGCCGGTGGCCAGCAAGGGACGGTGCGTCACCGCGACGCAGGGGAGGTCCAACATGGCGCCGAGATGGAGGGCGAGACCAGCCTTTCGAGGGTGATCTCGGCCCGTGGCGTCGACGAAGAGAACTTCAGGCAGCCGGCTCAGCGATCGAACCGCCCCTTCGAGCAACGGCCCTTTCCGCAGGGCCAACAGCCCGGACCTTGACGGGGCGCTAACAAGTGACGAGCCGGCTGGGAGGTCACCGTTCAAGCCTCGCCCCCAGCCCCGGCCCGGATTGCCTTCTCGGCCAGGTCAAGGAGCTCGCGCACATCTGCGGGGAGCTTGCGCTTGCTGTCGATCTCCGCGACGCGCGGCCGGCGTGATCGCCCCGGCTCCCGCCAGCATGGCGTCGTGGTCGGGCTCGTCGGCCGCAGCTTCGAGACCCTACCTGGGCTCTCGGCCGGCCCAGCGCAGCGTCGCCGTCCACGGATCGCCCAGCGGCAGCGGTTCCGGCAATGCCTGGCGTCCGGCGGCGACGACCTCGGGATCGAAGGGGCGATGCTCTTGAACGCTGACCTGTGCTGCTGTACCGGAGCATGCGACATCTCGGTTTGCGCCCTGTCCAGCCTGCGACGAACAACGAGTTCTCGCTCACCCCCGAAGAAGCCGACGCGCTTCGTGCCGAGCACGATCGCGTCAGAGCGCTGCATCGCCGATCGGCGAAGCTCAGCGAGGCGGCACGTCAGCTCGAGCTCTCCTTCACGACGGTACGGGTCATGGCCGTAAACGGCGACCTCGAGTAGGTCCCAGGCGTGGATGTGCCACTCGCCCACAGCCAGCCCCGTGTGCTGGCCGACGTTGAGCGCGCCGACACCGTCCCACACCCCGAGGACGAGATCCCATGGCGTGCATAGGGCTGGTTACGGCACTCGTGATAGGCCACCGATAAATTTCACCGGTAAACCCAGTGGGTAACGCGAGAGCCGATCGCGAAACTGCACGTCACCGCATCGCGCCATGGCGGAGTAGCGCGCGAAACTCAAGCTTGCGGTGGAGGTGTCATCCTTCGTTCGCGCGGATTCACGCCTCAGATCTTGCGAATGTGCCGGTCACCGGCTCTGCATACGGCACTGCCCCAGGGCAACACCTACTCAGTCGGACCGCGTGTGTCCCATCCGGGCGATAATCAGGATGCCTCGCGTCGAGAGATGCTGCGGCGGATCTTGTCCACGTCGCGCGCCAGAGTGTCGACGAGCGAGCCGAGAGTGCCAGTCCCCCGCTCCGCGGCGAGTCCTTCTACGACCCAGTCACGAACCAGGGCGGATGCAGGGATGCCGGCTTCCTCGGCGATCCGCTGGATCTCCTCGGTCTGCTCGGGAGTGAGGCGGACGGAGTAGACCACCGAGCGGCTCTGTCCCCTGCGCACCGCGCTGTCCGAGAGAGGCTGGTCCCGGTTTGCTTCCGACGCAGCGGCCTCCTCGTCGACGAGCTCTTCCAGCTCCCTCTTCTTCATCCTTGGTCCTCCCAGTAACGACGGGTCTGGGTCTCATTGGCCTTCCAGGCGTTCACGCCGATCAGCTCGTCGCGCAGTAGATGCCGACGATGACCATCCGGCCAGTCGGCGAATAGCCGACAAGCCGGTCCTCCCGGATTTCGACGCAGGCTCAGGCGAGTCGACGAGGGCATCGCCGTCTGCGAAGGCTTCGTCGGCCCACGCCCGCTCGATGTCGGTGTCGCCGGGACGACGCCGAGCTGCCGGGCGGAAGCCTCCGCTTCGCCGAGTTCTTCGAGGCCAACGAGAGCACGATCACGTCCCTTCGGCTCCTCTTCGACCCGAGCGAGTACCGAAGGCTCGCCGACCCCTGAACGGCCGTACGCACTGTACGTTGGCCTCATCCACGGGTACATGATGGTCGTCTGAACTGGTCGGATGGGTCTCGGCACCCACACGACGCGTCGGACCCGAACACGCATCCGGACCGGCCGGGCTGGGTGACACCGGATGAACAGCCCGCCGACGACCTGAGGTCGAGGGACTCTGGAGGCGCAGGTCTCATGTCGGCGCTATCACGGCGACGCCGTACTGGGAGGCAGCCGCCGCCATACGGTTGTCGTAGGTCACGATGCCGTCGAGCTC
>DAHWQF010000161.1 GCA_027334785.1 Acidimicrobiaceae bacterium | reverse complement strand
GATCTCGCGCTCCATCTCGCGCATGGTGTCCTCGGGCTTGCCCCCGGGGGCATACGGCATCGACTGCTCACGCTTTTCGTAGTACTCGATGGCGTCGCCCACCAGGCGCTCGTACAGCTCGTCCGTGCTCGACAGCTCACGCAGGGCCTCCACGCCCTGGGTGATCGGGTAGTACACCCGAGCTTCGGAGAGCAGGCCATCGAGGTCCCACTCCTCTTTGAAGTCCGAAGGGCAGTGCGCCCTGATCAGCGAGTCGATGGCCGAAGTGAGCACGTCGATGGTGCGCTGGCGCAGGTCCTCGCCCTGCATCACCTGGAGGCGACGCGCGTTCATCACCTCGTCGTACTTCAAGGTGTCCTTGCGGATCTCGGCGTTCCGGGCCTCTACGTTGTGCTGGGCTCGCTCTATCGCCTTCGTGACCATGCGGTTCTCGATCGGCACGTCCTCGGGGAAGCGCCCCATCGCCCACTGCATGAGGCCCTGCGCGAACAGCCGCATGAGCTCGTCCTCGAGCGAGAGGTAGAAGCGGCTCTCGCCGGGGTCGCCCTGGCGACCGGAGCGGCCCCGCAACTGGTCGTCGACCCGACGGGCCTCGTGGCGCTCGGAACCGACCACGTAGAGACCGCCGAGCTCCCGCACGGCGTCGCCCTCGGCGGCGCACTCCTCCTTGAACTTGGCCAGCAGCTCGGTGTAGCGCGCCGCGCCCTCCTCGCTCGCCAGGTCGAGGCCGAGGGAAGCAAGCTCCTCCTTGGCTAGGCCCTCGGGGTTGCCCCCGAGGAGGATGTCGACGCCACGGCCGGCCATGTTGGTCGCGACGGTGACCGAGTGCAGGCGGCCGGCCTGGGCGATGATCACTGCCTCACGAGCGTGGTTTTTGGCGTTGAGGACCTGGTGGGGGATGCCCCGCCGCTCAAACATCTTGGACAGGACCTCGGACTTCTCGACCGAGGCGGTGCCCACGAGAACGGGCTGGCCCTTCTCGTAGCGCTCGGCAACGTCGTCCACGACCGATGTGAACTTGCCCTTCTCGGTGCGGTAGATGAGGTCCGAGTAGTCCTTCCTCACCATCGGCAGGTTGGTCGGGATCGGCACCACCTGCACCTTGTAGGTGTCGAGGAACTCCTGGGACTCGGACACGGCGGTGCCGGTCATGCCGGCCAGCTTGTCGTAGAGGCGGAAGTAGTTCTGGAGCGTCACCGTAGCCCAGGTGTGGTTTTCCTCCTTGATCGGCACCCGCTCCTTGGCCTCGACTGCCTGGTGGAGGCCATCGGACCAGCGTCTCCCCTCCAAGATGCGGCCGGTGAACTCGTCGACGATCTTCACCTCGCCGTCTGCCACCAGGTAGTCCTTGTCCCTCTTGTACAGCTCCTTGGCCCTCAGTGCCTGGGTGAGCTGGTGCACGAGGTTGGCCGTGCCGAGATCGTAAAGGTTGTCGATGCCGAGCAGGCGCTCCACCTTTTCGATGCCGGCGTCGGTGGGGGCGACGGTGCGCTTCTCTTCGTCGACTTCGTAGTCCTCGTCACGCACGAGGCTGCGGCCCACGCCGGCGAACTGGTAGTAGAGCCGGGCGTACTCGGCCGAGGGGCCGGAAATGATGAGCGGGGTCCGGGCCTCGTCGATCAGGATCGAGTCCACCTCGTCGACGATGGCGTAGTGGTGGCCCCGCTGGACCATGTGTTCGAGGCTCCGCGCCATGTTGTCGCGCAGGTAATCGAAGCCGAACTCAGTGTTGGTGCCGTAGGTAATGTCGCAGTCGTAGGCCTTCTTTTTCTCGTCCCACTCGGACATCTCGGGCGAGACCCGTCCGACGGAGAGGCCGAGGAACCTGTGGATGGCGCCCATCCAGTCGGCGTCGCGCCCAGCCAGGTAGTCGTTGACCGTGACCACGTGGACGCCCTTTGCCTCCAGGGCGTTCAAGTACACCGGCAGAGTAGACACGAGCGTCTTGCCCTCGCCGGTCTTCATCTCGGCGATCCAGCCGAAGTGGAGCGCCGCGCCACCCATGAGCTGAACGTCGAAGTGGCGCTGGCCGATCGTGCGTTTGGCCGCCTCCCGCACGACGGCGAACGCCTCGACGAGCAGGTCGTTGAGCTCCTCGCCGTTGGCTAGGCGCTCCTTGAACTCGACGGTCTTGGCCGCCAGCGCCTCGTCGGAGAGCGCCTCGAACTCGGGCTCGAAGGCGTTTATGTCCGGGACGAGGGACGCGAGGGCACGCAGCTTCTTCCCCTCGCCGATCCTAAGGAACTTGGTCAGCACGCTCATTGCGCTGTCCAAGCTACCTTACTCCGGGCCGCCCGGCCCGAGCAGGCGGTTGCGCCAAGCCCAGGTCACCGCCTCCATGCGGGAGTGCAGGTGGAGCTTCTCCAAGACGTTGCGGATGTGGTTCTTCACGGTGTTTTCGGAGATGAAGAGCTGAGCGGCGATCTGCTTATTGGTCTTGGACTGCGCCACCAGGGAGAGCACCTCGAGCTCGCGCCGTGTGAGGCCGGGGTCGGGCGTTTCCCAGAGCGCCGGCGAGAGCACCGCCAGCTCCCGGAGCAGGCAAAGGTCCAAGGCGACGACGTCTGGTTGGAGCTCGCGGGCTTTCGTAAGAGCCTCCTCTCCCCCACCCGCCTGGCCGGCCACTTCGATGCCGGCGGAGGCTGCGAGTGCGCCCGCCAGCACCTGGCGCCAGCTTTCCTCGCCGGCCAGGAGCACGCGCAACACCCGGCCTGTTGGCGCGTCCTGGCCTGGGGAGCTGCCCCAGCCCACCCCTTGTGCTGAGCCCCCGCCGTACCGGCCCAAATCAGCTCACCGAGCGGCGCCCGGCCCCGTCCGACCCACTCTTTCGAACCTATCCACGCGGGGGCGCTACCTGGGCGCAGGCCAGGCGGGCAGGACCGGGCCACAGGGCACGCAGCTGCACCGGGGCGCAGCTCGGTTGGTGCTGCCTACCGAGGCCCCGGCGGCTGACCTGGTCTTTTACCCCACACTCGCCTGCTGTGGCGATCGGCGGGCCGCGGCGGCGGCACGACCGCGTGTGCCCTGCACCGCGCTCACCCCGCTTGTCGCCATCTCCCCTCTAGGCCGCTAGTCGGCCAACGAAGAGGCAGGGCTTACTCCTAAGCCGCACCATGCTCAGCAACCAAAGGTTGCCTTACGTGGGTCGCTTCGCCTGCGACTGGCCTCGACTTGCAACCACAGACCCACCGGGGCCTCGGCCCCGAGGTTACCCGGCCAGTTGGCGCTTCAGCCACATGAGGACATCGATCGGCCCCGGGTCGACCCCCGCGTTAGCCGCCAGCCACAGCGAAACGTAGTCGCCGAAGTAGGCGAGGTCGAGGAGCTGGGCCAGCTCACCTTCGCCTTGGCCTCGGACGACGACCAGGCCGGCGACCCAGGGCCGCACCAGCTCGGCCGTGATCTCGAAGCGTCGGCCCACCTGGGGGTGCTCGGCGTCGTGGCGCAACTGCACGAGCGTCAGCTGCTCGCCAACGGCCTTGGACGCCTCGGCCCACCCGCACACCTCGTTGTGGCAGAGCTCGGGCTGGGTGGAAGCAAAGGCGAGGCGTTTGGCATTTTCGTTGACCTGGGACTTCCAGCGCATGGCCGCCACCTGGCCCACGTCTCCTCCGGCGTGGATAAGCGGCACGGTGGTGCCGATCCGACGGGCCACCTCCGCTGCTTCGGAGGACTCGCCGGCGCCAGCCAGCTCGTCGCGGCGGGCGCGCAGCTGCTCGACGGCCCGCTCCGTCCAGCGGTCTGCCCCTGGCAGGAGGCCCATCTGCCACACGATGGCGATGAGCGGCACGGCCATCGCACCGAAAGCGACCCGCGGCCAGGGCACGGAGGGCACACCGACCACTGGCGCCCGCCATCCTTGCGCGAGGCGGACGAGCTCCCCGCCGCCGGCGACGACGACCGTCTTGGCCCCAGCGAGGGCGGCGTCGGTCGCAGCCTCGATGGTCTCCTCCGTGCCGCCCGAGTACGAAACGGCGAACACGAGCGTGGACTCCCCGACGAAATGCGGGCACTCGTAGCCCTTCACCACCGTGACGGGCACGGGCATGAGAGGTGACGCGACGGCGGCCAGCACGTCCCCGGCTATGCCGCTGCCCCCCATCCCGATCACGACCACGTTCTCGATCTGCTCGCGCGCCGGCAAGCCGGAAATGGAGAGCACGTCCGCCCAGGCCTGCTCGACCTGTTCGGGGAACTGGGCAGCGTGCTCGAACATGTGGTCGGTGTCGATCAGGGGCATCAGGGGCCCTCCTCGGGCTGGCCGCCCGCCGGCATGTCGAAATTAGGCTTTATACCTTCGGCCGCCGCTTTAACCATCAGTCTTTCATGCTCGGCGGGCGCCACCTCTTCGGCGTCCTCGATAAGCATGTCGGGGATCCCGTCTTTGATCGCATAGCGCCGGTGCAGGCGCGGGTTGTACAAGGCATCCTCGTCCGCAAAGTACAACAGGGGGCCCTTGTCCTCAGGGCAAGCAAGGATCTCGATAAGCAGTGGGTCGAGGGGCACCTCAGCCGTGCTCCTTTATGAGAGCGAGGACTTCTTCTGTGTGCTGCTGGCAAGAGGCGCGGTCGGGCGCCTCGACGTTGAGCCTCACCAGGGGTTCGGTATTGGAAGGCCTCACGTTGAACCACCAATCACCAAAGTCGATGGTCGCCCCGTCCATGTGCGACTGAGTAGCCTCGGGGTGCGCTTTAGCGAAATGGTTGGCAACGGCCTCGACAGTGGCGGCGGGATCCTTCACCTCGGTATTTATCTCCCCCGATCCTGCGTACCTCTCGAACGGCTGACGCAGTTCCGAAAGGGGAACACCCGCTTTGGATATGACGCCCAGGGCGACGAGGGCGGCGATGGAGCCTGAGTCGGCGCGGTAGTTGTCGCGGAAGTAATAGTGGCCCGAGTGCTCACCGCCGAACACGGCCCCCGTATCGGCCATGACAGCCTTTATAAATGAATGGCCCACGCGTGTCATGACCGGTACGCCACCATTTTCGCGTATCACTTCGGGTACCGCTTTGGAGCAAATGAGGTTGTACAAGATGGTGGCGCCGGGGAACTTCTCCAGCATGGCCTTGGCCACTATCGCGGTCGTCGTCGAGCCCGAGACGGGCTCTGCCTTGTCGTCCACGAGGAAGCAGCGGTCGGCGTCGCCGTCGAAGGCCAGGCCGACGTCAGCGCCCACTTCGAGCACCCTGGCCTGCAGGTCGCGCAGGTTCGCCGGCTGTATGGGGTCCGCCGGGTGGTTGGGGAAATTGCCGTCGAGTTCGCCGTAGAGCACCTCCAGTTGGAAGGGCAGGCCCTCGAAGACGGCCGGGACCACCAGGCCCCCCATGCCATTGGCCGTGTCCGCGACCACTTTGAGCGGCCGCAGGGAGTCGTGCTCGACAAAGCTGCGTACCTTGCTGGCATAGCTGTCGAGCACGTCTTGCTGGCTAACCCTACCGGCGCCACCTTCGGGCGCCGGCCCGAAGTCCCCCTTTTCCACCCGTGACTTGATCTCGGCGAGCCCCGACTCGACGCCGACAGGCTTGGCACCGGCCAGGCACAGCTTTATACCGTTGTAACGGGCGGGGTTGTGCGAAGCCGTGAACATCGCCCCCGGGGCATCGAGCGCCCCTGAGGCGTAGTACAGCTCGTCAGTCGAGACCAGCCCGAGCTGCACCACGTCGACACCCCGGGACGTGGCCCCCTCGGTGAAAGCTTGGACGAGAGCGGCCGCCGACGGCCTCATGTCGTGGCCGACCAGGATCCGGGGCGAGCCGGCGAAGGCGGCGAAGGCGGCCCCGACGGCCCGCGCCAGGCCTTCGTCGAGCTGGTCGGGGACGATGCCGCGGATGTCGTAGGCCTTGAACACATCGTCGAGGTGGGCCATAGTTCGTCCGGGCAAAGCTAACAAAGTCGGGGGCGGCCATCCATTCCGGCGGCCCATTCCGGCGGCCCATTCCGGCGGCGTCCCACAGGGGTCAGACGGGGTTGGCGTCACCGGGGCCGCCAGCGGCCACGACCGGCGGCCCCTCGCCTGGCCGGGCAGGCTGGCCCTGGACGCCGGCCTCACCCTGGACGCCGGCCTCACCCTGGACGCCGGCCTCACCCTGGACGCCGGCCTCACCCTGGACGCCGGCCTCACCCCCCTCGGCCTCCCCGCCGGGCGCCACGTCCTCCGGCTCGGGCGCGACGTGGGCCGGCGCCGGCCTCCTCCGGGAGAACAGGCCGCTCGACACCTCCCGGACGGCCCTCTCGACCGGCCCAGGGCCAGCCCCTGCCCGGCCGAGCCCGCTCCGGCCGACGCTGGCCAGGCGGGCCTGGGGCCGGCGAGCGAGGAAGACGAGGCCGGCTATGGCGAGGAGGGTCAGCCCCCAGCCCTCGTAGTCGACAGGCGTATAGCCGTACCACATCCTCACGTGGTGAGAGGTGGGGACCACGACCATCAGGTTGGGGCTCACGCGGTACACGGCCTTGGCCCCAGCCACCTGCCAGTTGGGGAAGTACGAGACGGTGACGACGACGGGGACGCCCACCCGGGACACGTCGAAGCTGAGCGAGGCGTTGCGCTCGACCACATCGCTCACGGTGGTCGCCGGCTCGTGCTTGACGGGCACGTTGAAGTCGCCGTAGGGGACACGCGCCCAGCTCTTGGGCCCGGTGGCCGCCAGGTAGACGTCCCAGTCGCTCGGGTCGTCGTACCAGGTCGTCATCACGTTGAGCCACCTGGGCTGGCTCGCGTTGTTGATGCCCTTCATCACCACCGGCTGGTTGGCAAGGGCATGGACCCGAGGCGCGCCGAGCACCTCGTAAAACTTCCAGTACTGCTTCACGTTGGTCCCGGTCGGCACACCTGTCCCCGAGTTGCCCGAATAGTCGATGTAAAACGGCCCGAGCGTAGCGATGAGCTTCAACGACGGGTCGGCGGCCGCCTGCTGCTGCAACTGGGTGTTGAGCGCCATGTAGTACTTGACACCAAGCATTTGGAGGTGCTGGACCCCGAGGGTGACGTTGGGGGAACTGGCGTAGGGCAGGCCCACCATGGGGTCGGAGGGTTGGAGGGAAAGCTCGGACTGGTCTATGAAGTGGAACGGGGTCGTGGCGGAAGCTTCGTAATACAGCCCTTCCATCGAACCTATGCAACCGTTGGTCCAATAAGGCAGGATCGTGAGGGCGTCAGGGGTCCCGTAATTGTTCATCTGGGACTGGTACTCCCACATGACGTTGCCGCAACCGTAGGTCTTCGAAAGCTTCTTCAGTTCCGCCACGATCTCGGTGTACTCCCGCCACCGCGTCTT
>DAHWQF010000160.1:5737-7286 GCA_027334785.1 Acidimicrobiaceae bacterium | reverse complement strand
TAGAACAGGTCGCGGCCATGGCGAGCCTCCATGGCGGCAACTTCGGTGGCGTCGGGCCGCAGCACCTCGAAGCGGGCCTGCGGGTAGTGTTCACGTACCCGCTCGACGAACTGGTAGGTCGCGGCTGGCAAACGCAAGGTGTCCACGGTCAGTACGCGCACCTCGGGGCAGAGCTTGGCTGCCATGTCGAGCACGGCCATCCCCTCAGCTTGGAAGGCCGTCACGACGGCCAACGCGTCGCCAAAGGCCTCTATGGCCCAAGCGATCACTTCCTGTGGCTCTTTAGGGTCGAGGTCAATGGCGATCTCGCCGATCTCGAGGTCGTCGTAGACTACGCGCTGAGGCACCTCCTGTCCTGACCTTCCTCCCATTTCCCGGGCGCTAACTCGCTTAGGCCCGCTCAGCCGCCGGACAACGCGGGCAGGACCGTCAGTTCTTGGCCCGGCGCTACAGGTGCGTCCAGGCCGCCCAGGCTACGGACGTCGTCCTCGCCCAGGAAAAGGTTCACGGAGGCCGCGACCGTCCCGTCAGGGGAAAGGATCTGCTCTGCCAGCTTGGGGTAACGTTGCTGCAGTTCGGTAAGGACGGCGCGCACGGTCAGGCCGTCCACCTCTAGCAGGTCGGAGCCTCCGGTGGCCTCGAGCAGCATCCCGGGCACACGCACGAGCGTCTTTTTGGTAGGCACCTCTCCTTCGCCCACGGCTCGGGCCTCGCCGGCGCAGATGGCCCTCAGTTCGTCGTCGTCACGCCCAGCCAGGAAGTCGGCGAAGCTGTAGGCACCCTCGTGCCCCGCTTTGGCCCCCAAGAAACTGCCGACCAGCCGGCAGAGGACTTCGGTTATCTGGTCGGTCGGGATGCGGCGGAGGATGGGCGAGCCGATCGCAGCGTCGCGCCCCAGGCGGCCTCGCAACCTCAGGTTGTAGGCCTGCAGGCGCGCACCCGTGGCGGGGTCGGTGGCCGTCGTGCCCTGCAAGCCGATATCGGCGACCCAGTGATGAGCACAGGCGTGAGGGCATCCGTCTATATGGACCCGCAGGTCCGCCACCGCCTCGGCCCCGAAACGTCGTTCGAGCTCCGGCAGGATGTCCTTCAGCTTCCCCTTCGTCTCGGACACCGAATAGTTGCAGAACCGGTGGTCGGTGCACGCTACGGAGCGGGCGTACAACTTGCTCTTTCGCGGCTCGAAACCGATACCCTCTAGCTGGCCTACCAACCGAGCGGCCCTGCCTTCAGGGACGCCTGTGACGATGAAGTTCTGCGAACGGGTAAAGCGTGCTTCGCCCCCGAAGCTACCGAGCAGTTCCCCCAGCGCCACGAGCTGCTCACCGCGCACCCATCCCATCGTCACGGGCACCCCCAGGTAGACGACCCCTGGCTGGGCTTGGGGGTGTACCCCGAGGTGGTCGTCCTCCCGGTCTGGCACCGGGGCTTGGCCGTTTTCGAGCCGGTGGCCCAGGCGCTCCTCGACCAAAGCCCGGACGCCGTCTGGGCCGTAGTCGTCGACCATGAACTTGATGCGCGCCTTTACCCGGCTCACCCGGTAGCGGAG
>DAHWQF010000160.1:0-5727 GCA_027334785.1 Acidimicrobiaceae bacterium | reverse complement strand
GACTCCCACCACCACCGCCCGGCCCGGTCGTCTTCACCCGGCTTGACCGGGCGAGTGCAGGGGTCGCAACCGATGCTCGTGTAGCCATTGGCGTACAAGGGGTGCACTGGGACCTTGTTGGCTTCCAGGTACTCCCAAACTTCGTCCTTGGCCCAGTCGGCCAAGGGGTTCAGCTTGACGATCCCGAAGTGGTCGTGGTCTAGCTCGACTTTGCGTATGGCGGCTCGGGAAGCCCACTGGTCGCGGCGCAGGCCGGTCACCCAGCAGCCCAATGACTGGAGGGCTTGGACCAACGGCGCGACCTTGCGAAGGTGGCAGCAAGTGAGCCTCAGGGCCACCGAGGCGTAGAACAGGTCGCGGCCATGGCGAGCCTCCATGGCGGCAACTTCGCCGGTGTCGGGCCGCAGCACCTCGAAGCGGGCCTGGGGGTAGTGCCCACGTACCTGCTCGATGAACTGGTAGGTCGCGGCGGGCAACCGCAAGGTGTCCACGGTCAGTACGCGCACCTCGGGGCAGAGCTTGGCTGCCATGTCGAGCACCGCCATGCCCTCGGCTTGGTAGGCCGTCACGACGGCCAACGCGTCGCCAAAGGCCTCGATGGCCCAAGCGATCACTTCCTGTGGCTCTTTAGGGTCGAGGTCAATGGCGATCTCACCGATCTCGAGGTCGTCGTAAACTACGCGCTCAGGCACTTCCTGTCCTAACCTTCCTCCCACTTCCGGGGCGTTAACTCGCTTGGGCCCGTTCAGCCGCCAGACAAAGCGGGCAGGACCGTCAGTTCTTGGCCTGGGGCTACAGGGGCGTCCAAGCCGCCCAGGCTGCGGACATCGTCCTCGCCCAGGAAAAGGTTCACAGAGGCCGCCACCGTCCCGTCCGGGGCGAGGATCTGCTCGGCTAGCTTGGGGTAACGCTGCTGCAGTTCGCCAAGCACAGCGCGCACGCTGAGGCCGTTCACCTCGAGCAGGTCGGAGCCCCCGGTGGCCTCGAGCAACATCCCGGGCACACGCACGAGCGCCTTTTTGGTAAGCGCCTCTTTTTCGCCCACGGCCCGGGCCTCGCCGGCGCAGATGGCCCTCAGTTCGTCGTCGTCACGGCCAGCCAGGAAGTCAGCGAAGCTGTAGGCACCCTGGCGCCCCGCTTTGGCCGCCAAGAAACTACCGACCAGCCGGCAGAGCACTTCGGTTATCTGGTCGGTCGGGATGCGGCGGAGGATGGGCGAGCCGATCGCCGCGTCACGCCCCAAGCGGCCTCGTAACCTCAGGTTGTAGGCCTGCAGGCGTGCACCCGTGGCGGGGTCGGTGGCCGTCGTGCCCTGTAGGCCGATATCGGCGACCCAGTGGTGAGCACAGGCGTGAGGGCACCCGTCTATATGGACACGCAGGTCCGCCACCGCCTCGGCCCCGAAACGTCGTTCGAGCTCGGGCAGGATGTCTTTTAGTTTCCCCTTCGTCTCGGACACCGAGTAGTTGCAGAACCGGTGGTCGGTGCACGCCACGGAGCGGGCGTACAACTTGCTTTTCCGCGGCTCGAAACCGATAGCCTCTAGCTGGCCTACCAACCAAGCGGCCTTGCCCTCGGGGACGCCTGTGACGATGAAGTTCTGCGAACGGGTAAAGCGTGCTTCGCCCCCGAAGCTACCGAGCAGTTCCCCAAGCGCGACGAGCTGCTCACCGCGCACCCATCCCATCGTCACGGGCACCCCCAGGTAGACGAACCCTGGCTGGGCTTGGGGGTGTACCCCGAGGTGGTCGTCCTCCCGGTCCGGCACCGGGGCCTGGCCGTCTTCGAGCCGGTGGCCCAGGCGCTCCTCGACCAGGGCCCGGACGCCGTCTGGGCCGTAGTCGTCGACCATGAACTTGATGCGCGCCTTTACCCGGCTCACCCGGTAGCGGAGGTCGTGCTGCCAAACGTCGGTGACGGCCCGCAGCACCTCGATCACGCCTTGGGCGGGCTCCGCCGGTACGAACACCCCCATGTCCCTAGACAGCCGTGGCGTAGCCGACAGCCCCCCGCCGACGCGCACGGCAAAGCCGGGGCGGCCCTCCTTCAGCACCCCGACCAGGGCCACATCGTGGATCTCGGGGGCGTTGCACTGAGCCGGGCAGGCGCTGATCGTGTACTTGTGCTTGCGGGGTAGGTCGGAGTACTCACGGTTGCCCGAGAAGAACTTGGCCACCTCGGCTACGAGGGGGCTCACGTCGAACAGCTCGTCGCGGTCCACGCCGGCGACAGGGCAGCTCGTCACGTTGCGGACGGTGTCCCCCTCGCCCCCCGCCGTCGTGAGCCCCGCCTGTTCGATAAGGCCTAGCACCTCGGGGAGCTCCTCCAAGCGCACCCAGTGCAGCTGGATCCCCTGCCGGGTCGTGAGCTCGCCGTAGTCCTTCCCGTGGCGTTGGGAGATGTGCCCCAAGGCCACGAGCTGGTGGGGCAGGGCCCGGCCGCCGGGCACCTTCACCCGCACCATGAACGTGCCCACCTTGGGCTTGTCGTGCATGAGCCCCCACCAGGACAAAAAGACGATGTCTTCTTCGGGCACCGCCTCGTAACCCCGCGCCGCCATGTCCGGGATCTCATTAATAATGTCGAGCGGGAACTTCTCCCTCTTGTGACGCTCGATCGAGTTGCGTTTCAGCACCAGGTCCCAGGTCGGCTCTTTGCCGGCCACCTCCCTGGCTGCTGCTGCCCTGGCCGCCAGCTCGCTCGCTAGCACCTCACCGGCCGTTGCCGGCTCGACCGTCATGGCCATGAGGCCTACCATAGCAAAAGCCGACCTTGTTGATCAACTTTTATGGGAATAGCTCTCGCCCTAGTCGGGAGGTCGCAGCACAGCGGCCGAGGAGGCGGCGACGACGCCAGGGCACCTGGTGCTGGGAGAAGCCGAGTTGTTGCACCTAAGACCACCTGGCCGGCAACCTGCGCCATCGCGATTGCCCCAGACCTAGCCCGAGGGCCGCCTACCGGGCGGCCCTCCTTGGCTGGCCGTTGGGCCGGGCACGGCTTTTTATGGCCCGCGGGCCGAAGGTCGTCGCGCACTTCGGGCACCAGAAGCCCTGTTCGAGCTCGGTCCCACAGGCGCGGTGGTAGAGGACTACGCCTGGTGCAGCGTCGGCTAGCCACCGGTCGCCCCACCGCATCAGCGCGACGAGGGCCGGCGAGAGCTCGAGGCCCATCTCGGTCAGGCGGTACTCGTAGCGCGGCGGGTGCTCCTGGTAGCGGGCCTTGGCCAGGATGCCGCGGTCGACGAGCTTGCCCAAGCGGTCGGAGAGCACGGGCCGAGCGATGCCGAGGTCGCCCCGGAGCTCTTCGAAGCGGCGCAGCCCTCGGAAGACGTCGCGCACTATGAGCATCGTCCAGCGGTCACCGACGAGCTCGAGCGTCTTGGCGATGGAGTCGAAGGGCTCGTCCCGGGCTGCGGCCACGCCCGAGGCTACGTCCTAGCCGCCCTGGGCGGCGTCAGTTCGTACCCCGAACTCACTCCGGCTAACCTGGCGCCATGTCCACCGACGAAGAGCTGCTGGACGCGCCGCTCGAAGAGCTCTTGGCCGCGGCACGAGCCGTTCGCGACCGTAGCTTCGGGCCCCGGGTCACGTACTCGCCCAAGGTGTTCATCCCGCTCACCCGGCTCTGCCGGGACCGCTGCGGCTACTGCGCCTTTGCCGAGGCACCGGCGAAGCTCGAGGCGCCCTACCTCCGCCCCGACGAGGTGCTCGCCATCGCTCGCGCTGGGGCCCGGGCCGGTTGCCACGAGGCCCTCTTCACCTTGGGCGAGCGGCCCGAGCTCCGCTACGAGGTGGCGGCCCGCTGGCTCGCCGAGCGCGGCTACGCCTCGACGGTCGAGTACCTGGCGGCGATGGCCAAGGTCGTCGTCGAGGAGACGGGCCTCCTGGCGCACGTCAACGCGGGGGCGCTGGACGAAAAAGAGCTCGCCACGCTGCGATGTGTGGCGCCGAGCCAGGGGATGATGCTCGAGAGCCTGAACCCGGCGCTGCTCTGCCACCGCGGCGCACCCGACAAAACGCCTGAGCGCCGTCTTGGCACCCTCGAGGCAGCCGGGCGCCTCGCCATCCCCTTCACGACCGGCATCCTCGTTGGCATTGGGGAGAGCCGCGCCGACCGCCTCGAGGCCCTCCGGGTGATCGCCGGGCACCACGAGCGTCACGGGAACATCCAAGAAGTGATCGTCCAGAACTTCCTGCCCTACAAAGCCACCCCGATGGCCAACGCCCCGCCTTGTCCTGCCGAGGAGCACCTCTGGGCGGTGGCGGCGGCCCGGTTGGTCCTGCCGGCCGAGGTCCACCTGCAGGCACCGCCCAACCTGGCCGAGGACTTCGGTGCCCTCCTCGACGCGGGGACCGACGACTGGGGCGGCGTCTCGCCGGTCACAGCCGACCATGTGAACCCCGGGCGCGCCTGGCCGAGCCTCGAGCGCCTTCGTGAGGTGACCGAGGCAGCCGGCCATACCCTGGCGCCTCGCCTCACTGTCTACCCCGAGTTCGCCCTGTGCCCCGAGCGCTGGCTCGACGCCAGCCTTCGTTTTGCCGTCCTAGACCGCTCGGACGCCGAGGGGCTCGGCCGCGACGACCCAGGTGCGGTCTTCCCAGAGAAGGTGGCCGCCACGAGGCCAGCCGGCGACGATGTCGAGGTAGTGCTCGTCGGCGAACGTTCCACCGCCTGGTACTCGGGCGCAACGGGCGCGCCCCCCGTCTTGGTGCCCGCCCGGGGCCGTGCGTCGGGCCCGGTGCGCGAGGTGCTCGAGGGAGTGCGGCTCGGCCAAGAGCCCGGGGTCGACGAGCTCGTCACGCTCTTTTCGGCGCGCGGCCCGGAGGTCTCGGCAGTAGCCGAGTGCGCGGACGAGCTTCGACGCGAGGCGGTGGGCGAGACGGTGACTTGGGTGCGCAACCGGAACATCAACTACACCAACATCTGCACGTTCAAGTGCCGGTTCTGCGGTTTTTCCAAAGGCCCCCTCTCGCTCAACCTGCGTGGGGCGCCCTACTTGCTCAGCCTGGAGGAGATCGCAGCGCGCGCCGCTGAAGCGGCCGAGCGCGGGGCGACCGAGGTCACCTTGCAGGGCGGCATCCACCCCGGCTTCGACGGCGACTATTACGTCGAGGTCTGCAAGGCCGTGGCCGGCGCGGCACCAGGGGTGCACGTTCACGGTTTTAGCGCCCTCGAGGTCACCGAGGGCGCCCGGCGCCTCGGGGAGCCGCTCCCTGACTACCTGAGCCGCCTTGTCGACGCGGGGCTCCGTTCCCTGCCTGGCACCGCGGCGGAGATCCTAGATGACGAGGTCCGCCGGCAGATCTGCCCCGACAAGGTCACGACCGAGGAGTGGCTCTTCGCCCACGAGACCGCGCACCGGGCCGGCCTGCGCTCGAACGTCACGATCATGCACGGCACCGTCGAGGGACCGGCCCACTGGGCCCGCCACCTCGTGCGGGCACGCGAGCTGCAACGTAGGACGGGAGGTTTTACCGAGCTCGTGCCGCTGCCCTTCGTGCACATGGCTGCCCCCCTCTACCTGCAGCGGCGTTGTCGGCGCGGCCCGACGTTCCGCGAGGTCCTCCTCATGCACGCAGTCGGCCGCATCGCCTACCGGGGCCTCATCGACAACGTCCAGGCGAGCTGGGTGAAAGTGGGCACCGATGGCGTCCGTCAGCTCCTCCAGGCCGGCGTGAACGACCTCGGGGGCACCTTGATGGAGGAGAACATCAGCCGGGCCGCCGG